>CAMNDA010000118.1 GCA_946534745.1 uncultured Verrucomicrobiota bacterium
CCGCGCGGGGCGCGGACCCGCGGCGCGCAGCGCCGGCCCCCTCCCTGAGGGGGTTCCCGGCGAAGCCGGGTGAGGGAGTCATTCAGCATTCCGCATTCCGCATTCAGCATTCGGCCGAGCGTCGTGCGCTCCTCGAGGTCTTCGGCGACGATCCGCCCCGCTCCGGCGCGGCGCTCGAGGCGTGGGCGAAGGAGCGCGCGCCGCGCTGCCGCGAGCTGGCGCGCAACCTGCGCACGCTCGCCGAGGCGGTCGACGGGCTCGCGGAGGAATGCCTCGAGACGCTCGACGCCGTCCCGGCGCTGCATCCCGACACCGTCCGCGACGTCGCCGAGCAGATCGGATGGCTGTGCCCGCCGGGCTTCGCCGCGCTCGTCCCGTCCGCGCGCCTCGCCGAGTATCCGCGCTACCTCGAGGCGATCCGGAAGCGGCTCGACGCGGCGTCCTTCGACCCGGCCGCCGACCGGCGGAAGATGGGCCCCGTGCGCGAGGCGTGGGGGCGCTACGCCGCGCTCGTGGGCGACCGCGAGGGCAATCCGCCCTTCGACGAGGCCGCCGCCGAGCGCTACCGCTGGCTCGTCGAGGAATACCGCGTCGCCGTCTTCGCGCAGTCCCTCGGCACCGCCGTCCCGGCCTCGCGCCAGCGCCTCGACCGCCTCTGGAAGGAAGTGGTCGGCTGAATCGCCCCCCGCCGGATGACCCGTTGCGGGAGGCGTCCCGAGTGTGCTAGACTCCGCGCCATCCGACCGACCTCCGGACCATCCAGACCATCGGACCATCCAGACCATGAAACCCACCCTCCTCGTCCTCGCCGCCGGAATGGGCAGCCGCTACGGCGGCCTCAAGCAGATGGACCCCATCGGCCCGCACGGCGAGTTCATTCCCGACTATTCCGTCGGCGACGCCCTTGCCGCGGGCTTCGGACGCGTCGTCTTCGTCGTGCGCCCCGACATCCTCGACGACTTCCGCTCGATCGTCGGCCGTCGCTGGGAGTCGCGCGTCGACGTCGACTACGCGCTCCAGCGCCTCGACGACCTTCCCGCGCCGTTCGCCGTCCCGGAGGGGCGCTCCAAGCCCTGGGGGACCGCGCACGCGATTCTCGCCGCCCGCAAGCTGCTGGACGGTCCGTTCCTTGCCGTCAACGCCGACGACTACTACGGCGCCGAGGCGCCGCGCCTCGTGGCAGGGTTCCTCGACGAGACCGCCGCCGACCCGGGCGCCTGGTGCATGGTCGCCTACCGCCTCGACCAGACGCTCTCCGCCAACGGCACCGTCTCGCGCGGCGTCTGCACCGTCGCCCCCGACGGCTCGCTCGCCGCGATCGAGGAGCGCCTCGCCCTCGCGCGCTGCGCCGACGGCGCGATCCGCGACGGAGACGACGCCTTCCCGGACGACACTCCCGTCTCGATGAACTACTGGGGCTTCAAGCGCCGCTACGTCGACCTGCTGGAGGAGTCCTTTCCCCGATTCCTCGCGGAGAAGGGCTCGCTTCCCAAGTCCGAGTTCCAGATGCCGACCGAGGTCGCCGGCTTCCTCCGCGCCGGGCAGGCGTCGGTCCGCGTGCTCCGCACCTCCGCCCGCTGGTACGGCGTCACCTCGCGCGACGACCGCCCCGAGGTCGCCGCCTTCTTCGCCACGCTGCCATCCCCCCTCGCATGAGACGCCGCGCCGGCTTCACGCTGATGGAGGTGCTCATCGCGCTCGCCATCGTCGCCATCCTCGCCGGGACGGCCGGCCTCGCCGTGCTGCCCAACCTCAGCAAGGGCAAGTTCCGCAGCGCCCAGTTCCAGGTCGAGCAGTTCAAGTCCGCGCTCGAGCAGTACCTGCTCGACAACGGCGCCCCGCCCACGCGCCAGCAGGGCCTCGCGGCGCTCGTCGCCGAGCCGACGCTCCCGCCCGTCCCCGCCAGCTTCCCCGCCGGCGGCTACCTTGACAAGCTCGAGGTCCCGCTCGACCCCTGGGGCCGCGAGTACGCCTACCTCGTCCCCGGCCCCGCCGGCAAGCCCTTCGACGTCGTCTGCTACGGCGCCGACGGCGAGGAGGGCGGCGACGGCTGGGACGCGGACATCTCCTGCTGGAAGTAGCGGGGTGAAGTTCGGCGTCGTCACACCGGTCCTCGACGGACGCGCCCGCTTCCGCGCCTGCGCCGCGTCGGTCCGCGCCGCGGCCTCGGCGCTGCGCGGCGGCGAAGTCGTGCACTTCGTGCGCGAGTCCGCCGCCTCGCGCGAGCCGGTCGAGGACCTCGCCGCCGAATACGGGTGCGTCTACGCGCGCGCCCCCGACCGCGGCCTCTACGACGCGATCGCCGCCGGCCTCGACGCCGCCTGCGCCGCGGGCTGCGACGCCCTCGCGTGGCTCAACGCCGACGAGCAGTGGCTCCCCGACGCGCCCGGCCACGCGCAGCGCGTGCTCGAGTCCAACGCGCGCATCGGGCTCGTCTACGGCGACTACCTCCTGCTCGGCCCCGACGGCTCCCTGCGCGCCGCTCGCCGCGAGCTGCCCGCGCGCCGACTGTACCTGCTCAACGGCGTCAACTACCTGCTCTCCTGCACCGTCTTCTTCCGCCGCGCCGTGTGGGAGGGGTCGGCGCGGTTCGACCTCTCCTATCCGCGCCTCGCCGACAAGAAGTGGTACCTGGGCGTCCTCGCCTCCGGCGTCCGCGCGGCGCTCGTCGGGCGCTACTATCTCGGCGCCTATTCGATGACCGGCGAGAACGCCTCGCTCGGCCCCGGCGCCGCGGAGGAGCAGGCGCGCCTGCGCGACGAGGCCGGCGCGCTTCCCTCGCCGCTCGCGCGCCGCGCGATCCGCGTCCTGCGCGTCCTCGACAAGGCCGTGCACGGGTGCTACTTCCCCGACCGGATCGACGCGCCCCTCTTCGCGCCGGACGGCGCCCCGCTCCGCGTCCGCGGCCTCGCCGGCCCCCTCTGGCGCTGGCCGCGCTAGCCGCCGCGCGCCCGCCGCGCCGCGCAACCGCCCGCGATTCCGCGTGACTTCCGCGGCGGGGTCTGGTAACATCACTCCCGTCCCCGTTCCGACCCTTCGACCGTACCATCCCTCGCCCTCGATGAATCTCGACGCCATCCTCTCCGCCGTCGCGAAGAAGCGCATCCTCGTGATCGGCGACGTCATGCTCGACAAATACGTGTGGGGCGACGCCTCGCGCCTCTCGCCCGAGGCGCCCGTCCCCGTCGTCCGCGTCGACCGCGAGACCGCGGTCGCCGGCGGCGCGGCCAACGTCGCCTTCAACCTCGCCGCCCTCGGCGCCCGCGCCGACCTCTTCGGATGGGTGGGCGAGGACGAGGACGGCCTCCGCCTGCGCTCGCTCCTCGGCGGCGGGCACGTCTCGCTCCTGCCCGGCGCCGTCTCGCCCTCGATCCCCACGATCGTCAAGACGCGCGTCGTCTGCCGCCGCCAGCAGGTCTGCCGCCTCGACCGCGAGGCCGAGCCCTCCGTCTACGCGCTCACCGAGGCCGACCTGCGCGAATCCCTCGCGCCCGCCGCCGCGCGCGCGGACGCGATCCTGCTCTCCGACTACGGCAAGGGCCTGCTCTCGCCCGGGACGGTCCGCGGCGTCCTCGCGCTCCCGGACCGGCCGGAGATCGTCACGCTCGACCCCAAGCCCCGCGCCGGCGTGGACTACTCCGGCGTCGCGCTCATGACGCCCAACCGCTCCGAGGCGCTCCGACTCGCGGGGATCGACGACGCCCCCGGACCCTTCCCGGCCGAGGCCGTCTGCGCCGCCATCCACGAACGCTTCGCCCCGGAACACCTCGTGATCACGCTCGGCCCCGAGGGCATGCTCCTCTCCGAGGGCGGCCGCCCCCTCGAGCGCATCCCGACCTTCGCCCGCGAGGTCTTCGACGTCTCCGGCGCCGGCGACACCGTCATCGCCGCGCTCACCCTCGCCCTCGCCGCCGGCTTCCCGCTCCCCGACGCCGCCCGCTTCGCCAACGTCGCCGCCGGCGTCGTCGTCGGCAAGCTCGGCACCGCGACCGCCACGCCGGAGGAGATCCGGACGTACGCGGAATCCGTCGGCGCGTGCGCGTAGCGGCGCCTGCGCCGCCCGCGCGTCCGACAATCATTTCGGTTTTCAGTTCAATTGACATTGGCATTGACAATTGATGGACATTGAGAGTTGGTGGACAATGAATCGCTCGAAACCAACAAGTACTTCTTCGCCGTTCCGCCGCGCGGGCCTCGCCCGCGCGGCCTGCGCGCTGCTCCTTCTCTTCGCAACCACCTCCTTCGCCATGAACCACATCTACAAGGGACACTACACGAGCGGCTCCGCCGCCTGGACCGTCGAGGACGGCCACATCTACAAGGGCCACTACGCCAGCGGATCGGCCGCCTGGTCGTTCGACGGCGAGCACATCTGGAAGGGCCACTACACCTCCGGCTCCGCCGCCTGGACCTACAAGGGCGGGCACCTCTACAAGGGCCACTACGCGTCCGGCTCCTCCGCCTACTCCTACGAGAAGGGCCACATCTGGGAGGGGCACTACACCTCGGGATCCGCCCTCTTCTCCTACGACAAGGACCACCTCTGGCGCGGCCACTACACCTCCGGCTCCGCCATCGCCTCCTGGGACTCCCGCGACGAGATCCCCGAGGGCGTCCTCGCCTTCATCGCCACGCAGCTCGTCGAGTGACGCGAGGGGACCCCGCCACGCGCGCGTGGCGGGGTCCGTCGTTTCTCCGAAACGCGGTTTCCGCGTGACTTCCCCGTCAGGGTCTGCTAGACTTTCGCCTGTCGACGGACAACGAAGGAGATTTCATCATGCCCACGCTTTCCC
>CAMNDA010000119.1 GCA_946534745.1 uncultured Verrucomicrobiota bacterium
GGGCGGAAGTCGTGGCCCCACTGGCTGATGCAGTGCGCCTCGTCGATCGCGACGAGCGGTACGGCGACGTGCGCGAGGGCGGCGAGGAAGCGGTCGCTGCGGAGGCGCTCCGGCGCGACGTAGACGAGCTTGTAGCGCCCGGCCTCGAACAGGGCCATGCGCTCGTCCATCTCGGAGGCGGAGAGCGAGGAGTTGAGGAAGGCCGCCGGGACGCCGCGGCGCGCGAGGGCGTCGACCTGGTCCTTCATGAGCGCGATGAGCGGCGAGACGACGAGCGTCGTGCCGGGGAGCAGCATCGCGGCGAGCTGGTAGCAGATGGACTTGCCGGAACCGGTCGGCATCACGACGACGGCGTCGCGCCCGGCGAGCACGGCCTCGACCGGCCCGCGCTGTCCGGCGCGAAAGCCGGCATGGCCGAAGACGCGCCGCAGCGCCTCCGCGATCTCGTCCTGGGCCTCCATCGCGGGTCAGTCCCGGAGCGCGGAGAGGACGAACGACCGGAGGCGGCCGAGCGCCGCCTCGTCGAGGTCGCAGTGGCCGCGGCCGGGGACCTCCACGTATTCGACGGAGCGGCCGAGCGCGCGCATCGCGGCGACGAACGGGTCCGAGTGCGAGGTCTTGGCGACGGCCTGGTCCGCGGAGCAGTGGAGGACGGCGTAGGGGACGTCCGGGAGCTCCGGCGCGAGATGGAGCGGCGAATGCGCGCGCAGGGCGGCGGCGAAGTCCGGCTCCGCGGCGAACGCCGCGCGGAGCGTGCGTGGGAGGTCCGGGCGCTCCGTGTAGTGGAACGGCAGGTCGCACACCGGGCAGTTGGCCGCGACGGCGACGACGCGGTGGCGCGTGTAGCGCGGCCAGACGAGCGCGCAGAGCCCGCCCATGCTGCCGCCCGTCGAGACGACGGGGGCGTCGGCCGGCAGGCCGGCGCGCGCCTTCGCGAGGTCGACAATCCGGTCGGTCGTCGCGACGGCGCCGGCGTTCATCCAGTTCCATGGATCGAGATACGGGACGACGAAGACCGCGCCGGCGGCGGCCGCGGCGGCGGCGCCCTCGCGCTCGAGGCCGTGGGGCCCATCCCCATCGCGAGCCTGCCACTGGCTTCCGAGTCCCATGAAGTGGACGACGATCCCGCGCGGGGCGACGCCCTCGGGCGGGAACGCCGCGTATGCGAATCGTTCGAGAGGTTCGTTGTCCATCGATCTTCCTTTCGCGGTTCCGGTCAGTCGTCCGGAATCAGGGTCCGCAGGTTGGCGACGGCCTCGAAATGGCGGTCGCGGGAAACGAGCACGGCGCCGTGTTCGAGCGCCTGCGCGGCGAGCCAGATGTCGTTGACGGGAATGGGCCGCCCCGCCGCGTGCAACGACCGGAACACCTTCGCGTAGAGGTCCGTCGTGGCGGACGTGAGCGTGATTTCGACGACGTTCGAGAGCCGAAGGAACAGCTCCAGAGCCTCCCGCGCCCTGATCCCGCGCCGTGTGTCGTCGAATCCCGCTTTCATTTCCGCGATTGCAATCCGGCTGACGAACATCGTCTCGGATTTCAAAACCGTCTCGGGAAGATGTTTGCAACCTTCGATGTGGTCGATGATGACGTTCGCGTCAAGGAGGAATCGTCGTTTCATTTCCACATCTCCGGTTCGATTTGCGATTGCAGTTTCAGCGCCTCTCGAATCGGGCGGACGTCTTCTTCCGAAAGACATCCGAACAGGGCGTTCGCGGCGTCGATCCGCGCCTTCTCCTCCGCGGTGGGGAGACCGAGCGCACGGCGGGCGAGCTGCTTGAAGGCCGCTCCTAGACTCGTCTTCGTCTCGCGGGCGTAGTCGCGGACGGCGGCGTAGAGTTCGTCGTCGATGTTGTGCAGGGTGAGGGCCGTGGACATGGTGCTTTTCCTTTCGCGGTTCGTCAAGGTCAAATTATGAACCGCGAGGAGGCGCTTGTCAACCCCGGTCAACCCGGGCGCATCTCCGTCGCCGTCGCGTGCCTCCCGCACGTCCCGCCATGTTACCGCAAGGGGGGGGGCTGCGTAAGTCCACTGCGGCCAGCCCCCCGCCTCCTGCTCCGATTGCCACCATCCGTAAATCTGCAACACGGTCGGAGAATCCATGTCAACGGGTCATACTGCAATTTCACCGTGCGTGATTTTCAGCAATATCTTCACTTCCAGAGCGGACAATCATCTGAAAATCACGCACGGTGGAATCAGATTTCGGCGCCGCCGTCCGGAGGATGTCCGGAGCCGCGGCTCGGACCGAACGGCCAAGCCTCAGCCCGCGTAGGCGAGCCGGACGGGCCGCTGCGGAAGACAAGCGGGGTGCGATGCGCTACGAAGCAAGCATCTCACCCCTGGCCTGAGGTCGCGAATTCCGAGGAGATCGAAAACGGCAAGAAGGAGAAGTCCGCCCGTCTCGCCGAGCTTCTCGCGAAGCTGCGCTGATTCTCCGCCCGCGGGGCGTAGCGGCTCGGCGGGAACGCCTCGCCCCGCCGGAGCCGGGCGTGCTCGGAGGGCTACGCCTTCGCGAGGGAGATCGCGGCGGGGTGGCCGTTGAGGTCCAACGACCGGGGGGCGGCGCCCCCCGAACCCCCTGCCTCGCCCGCCTCGATCGCGAGGTCGAGGGCGAGAGTCTCGCCCTTCACGAACTCCGCGTGGGCGCGGAGGGCCGCGGCGGCCTCGGCGTCGGTGGAGACGGAGAGGCGGATGCGGTCCGCGACGTCGAGGTCCGCCTCCTTGCGCAGCGACTGCACGTGCGAGACGAACTCGCGCGCGATGCCCTCCGCCACGAGCTCCGGCGTGAGCTTCGGGTCGAGCGCCACCGTGAGGTCGCCGTCGTTCGCGACGGTGAGGCCCTCGTTCTCCTGGCGCTGGACGAGCACGTCCTCGGGGAGGAGCTCGACGGGGCCGCCGGGGACGGCGGACTGCAAGACCACGGACTGGCCGGCCTGGAGCTTGGCGATGTCCGCGGCGGGGAGGGCGGCGATGGCGGCGGCGGCGGCCTTCATGCGCGGGCCGAGCTTCTTGCCGAGGACCTTGAAGTTGGCCTTGGCGGAGAGCGTCACGAAGCGCGATTCGTCGGAGGCGAACTCGACGGTCTTGACGTTGAGCTCCTCGGCGATGACGGGAGCCATCGGCGCGAGCGACTCCTCGAAGCTGGGCGCGGCGCACACGACGACGGCGCGGGCGAGCGGCTGGCGGACCTTGAGGTTCCGCTGCTTGCGCAGGTTGTG
>CAMNDA010000120.1 GCA_946534745.1 uncultured Verrucomicrobiota bacterium
AACGCGAGCGCGACGACGTAGGCGGTCTGCGTGTCGACGACGCAGCGGCCGTTCGGCGAGAAGTATTCCTTCTGGATCGCGTCCTTGATCTCGGCGAGGAGCGCGCGGTATTTCTCCGCGTCCTCGTAGAGCCCGAGGACCTCGGCGGCGCGGAGCGTGAGCTCGGTCGAGCGCGCGTAGTAGGCGGAGGCGATATAGAAGTGGTCCGTGCCGCCCCACGACGAGAGCGGGTCCTTGTAGTTGTCGAGCGCGAGCCAGTCGGCGAAGTGGTGATCGCGGAGCCAGAGGCGCCTGCCGCCGTCGTGCGTGTCGTCGCGCGTCTGGATGTAGTCGACCCACATCTTCATCGCGGGATACATCTCGCGCAGGAGCGCCTTGTCGCCGGTACGCACGAACGTGTTCCACGGGACGACCGTCGCGGCGTCGCCCCACGCGGCGGACGAATGCGAGCGGCGGTCGCGCCACCACTGCACGGGCACGGGGACGGTGTAGGGCACGCCGCCGTCGTAGTCGCGCTGCTCGGCCTCCATGTCCCAGATGAACTTGCGGAAGAACGCGCCGCAGTCGTAGTGGAAGAGCGCGGTCCCGCTGAACGCCTGGATGTCGCCGGTCCAGCCGAGGCGCTCGTCGCGCTGCGGGCAGTCGGTCGGGACGTCGAGGAAGTTGCCGCGCTGGCCCCACACGGTGTTGAGGAAGAAGCGGTTCAGCTTCGCGTTGCCGGTCTCGACGTTTCCGGTCCGCTCGAGGTCCGAGTGGATGACGAGCCCGCGGAAGTCCTTCGGGTCGGGGTTCTCGATGCCCGTGAGCCGCACGTAGCGGAATCCGAAGAACGAGAAGTGCGGACGCACGGCCTTCCCGATCTCGCCGGCCGAGGTGTAGACGAACTTCGCGCGGGCGCCGCGGAGGTTGTCGCGGAAGAAGTTGCCGTCGGCGTCGAGGATCTCGCCGGCCTCGGCGCTCCATGTTGCGCCGGCCGGGGCGCGGTTCTTCACCTCGACCCAGCCGGTCATCTCCTGGCGGAAGTCGAGGACGACCTCGCCCTTCGGCGTGCGGATGACGTCGGGCTTCTCCAGCACCTCGGTCACGCGGATCGGCGGCGAGAAGCGGTCCGCGAGCGGCCCGACGCGGAGCGCGCGGTCGTCGAACGCGGCCTTCCTCGGGTCGCGGCGCGGGAACTTCGCCACGATCGCAACGGGCGTCCACTTCGCGGGCGCCGCCGCGATGCGCGCGTCGAAGTCCTCGCCGTAGTAGATCTCGCTCTCCGTGACGGGCGAGGGCGCGCTTTCCCACGATCCGTCCGTCTTCGCGAGCAGCCTCGCGCCGGCGCGCACCTCGCAGATCGCGGCGGACTGGTCGCCGTAGGTCGGGATGTTCTTCTCCCAGCCCGCCATCTTGGAGCGGTACCAGCCCTTGCCGACGTGGAGCTTGATCTCGTTCCGGCCCGGCTTCAGGAAGGGCCCGAGGTCGAACGCCATCGTCTGGACGTGGTTGAGATAGTCGTGGTAGCCGGGCAGGAGCACCTCGTCCGTGGCGCGAACGCCGTTCACGAAGATCTCGAAGACGCCGAGCGCGGCGACGTAGGCGCGCACCGCGGCGGGGTCGGCTCCCTTCGGGAGCGCGAACGAGCCGCGTAGGCGGAAGTGTCCGGTCGAGCCCTTCCTGCCCTTCGCGAGGTCGCGCGCGACCCACTGCGCCTCCCAGGGCTCGGACATCTTGCCCGTCTCGAACCACGAGTCCGCGGACGCCGTCTCGCCGTTGTCGGCGAGGACGTCGACGCGCCAGAAGTAGCGCGTGCGGGGCGCGAGGCCGAGCGCGGGGGCGTAGGCGAGCGAATCGAGCGGCGCCTTGCCGCTGTCGTGCAGGAGCTGCCTGAACCCGGAGTCCGCGGCGATGCGGACGCGAGACCAGACGGCCTTCGCGGCCTTGTCGGACTCGGGGATCCAGGAGAGCGAGAGGTTCGAGAGGTCGCACCCGAGCGGGCGGTCGAAGTGGTTGGCGCGGAGGTGGGTGATTTTCATGGCGGCGGTGTTTTGTCGACGGTGCGTTCCGTCGGTGGAAGAGCATAGCCGAGCGCCCACGTGCGCGCAAGCCGCGCGAACGCCGCGTCCGACGACCATCGGGAGAATTGTCGCGAGTCGGACGGATCAGGGGTTTATTTGCGACGTGCGACGCGGTAGAATGAGGGCATGAAAACGAAAACCTTCGTCTGCCTCCACGGCTTTGGCAAACATCCCGGCGGGCGCCGGCCCGGCTTCTCCGCGGCGCTGCGCCGCAACGTCGAGGCGCGCCTCGGCGCCCCCGTCCTCTGGAGGGAGGTCCTCTGGGACGGCCTCCTCGGCTCCCCCGACTCGTTCGGGACGCTCGACCTCGCGCTCCAGACGCCCGCCCTCGTCCGCGACTTCTACGAGGGGCGCGCGGGCGACGCCGTCCGCGCCCGCGTCGCGGAGGCGGTCCGCGCCGCCTCCGCCGAGGCCGGCGGCGCGCCGGTCGTCCTCGTCGGCCACTCCTTCGGCGCCGCCATCGCCTACGAGACGCTCGCCCGCGGCCTCGCCCCCGAGGCGAAGTCCCTCGTGATGCTCGCCCCGCCGATGGGGCTCTTCAACCGCCCGGAGAGGCTCGCCGCCCACGCGATTTTCGGGATGCCCGAGCGCCGCGAGGCCGCCGCCGCCCGCGGACGTCTCGGTCCGGGCGCCGTCGAACGGATTTTCAACGCCTTCGCGGCGCCCATCCAGGCCGTCGCCGGCCTGCCGGAAGTGAAGGGCGACCGCCTCCCCGACGACGTCTCCGCGCTCTCCCTCCGCAGCCCCGAGGACTGGTTCGCCGAGCCGCTCGGCGAGGCGTTCCCCGACGTCTCGGAGCGCGAGGTCCTCCCGCCCCCCGGCACGCGAGGCGGCGCCAATCACAAGTTCTACTGGGCAGACCCCGTCGTGGCGGAGTCCGTCGCCGCCGCCGCGGTCGCGGCCTGTTCGCACGCCGGCGAGCCGCCCGCCACGGCCGCGGAGCTCGAACTTCTCTCCCGCGCCGCGGAGGACTCCCTCTGGTCCGCTGGCCAGTACGAACTGGACGAGAACGGCGACGTCGTCGGAGGGTCCATCTCCTAGCTTCCCGACCATGACGCGCGAATCCTTCGCCGAACTTCTCTTCTTCACCCGCGCCGCCGTCGAGGCCGATCCGGCGCTCGCCAACGCCCGCATCGACGTCCCGCTCGGCCGGGTTTCGGTCCAGGGCCGGCCGGACC
>CAMNDA010000121.1 GCA_946534745.1 uncultured Verrucomicrobiota bacterium
TACGAACGCACCGACGAGCGGCAGGCCTACCGCTCTGGCCACTACAGGCGCGGCCTGACGACGACCTGCGGCGAGGTCGAGCTCAACGTGTGTTATGTCAATAGTTCTTGAGCGAATTTCGCATCGGGATTTGAGCGGATTTCTCACCTGACTTGAGCGGGCCCTGCGCAATTCTCGCCGGGCCCGCCCCGCGCCGCTCGGGGCGCGGCCGCCGGCACGCCTACTCCGCGCCACCCCCGCCCGGGGACATGAGCGCGTGCCTCACGCGGTAGGACTCGCCCCTGAACTGGAGGAGCCTGCCGTGGTGGACGACGCGGTCGATCACGGCCGCGGCCATCTGGTCGTCTCCGAAGACGGATCCCCACCTCGAGAACTCCAGGTTGGTCGTGAAGACGACGGACTGCGTCTCGTAGGCCTGCGAGACCACCTGGAAGAGCAGCCTGGCGCCGTCGACGTCGAGCGGGAGGAACCCCAGCTCGTCGACGACCAGCAGCTCGGCGCGGCCGATCTGGGCGAGCTCGCGGTCGAGCCTGCCCTCGTCGCGGGCCCGGCGCAGCCTGCCGACGAGCGACGAGGCGGTGAAGAAGCGCGCGGCCCGCGCCGACTGGCACGCCAGCACGCAGAGCGCCTCGGCCATGTGGGTCTTTCCCGTGCCGACGTCGCCCATGAGCACGAGGTCCTCGCGGTCGCCCAGGAACGACAGCGAGAGCAGGTCGTCCCTGCCGAAGCCGTCCGGCCAGGACACGCACGACCAGTCGTAGCCCTCGAAGGTCTTGGCCTGCGGGAGCGCGCACCTCCTCAGCAGCTGCGCCCTCTTCGAGGCGTCCCTGCTCGCGCCCTCGGCCTCGAGGTAGCCGAGGAGGTACTCGACCTGCCTGGGCGTGCCCCTCCTGGCCCACTCCGCGAGCACGGACTTCGTGAGCGAGCACCTCTTGCCGGCCTCCACGACCGCGTCCGCCACGCACGCGCTACTCTGCATCCCGCGCCGCCTCCCCGAGGAAGCCGTCGTATACGGCGAGGTCGGCCTGCCCAGGCTCGGAGCCGCCCGCGGCCACCCGCCTCGCGAGCGCGTCGCAGGACGCGTCGTCCGGGACCCTGCCGCTCGCGAAGACCCTCGCGGCCGCCTCGCAGGCGGCGCCGAAGCCGGAGTGCTCGGACGCCCTCCCTATCGCCCTGAGGGCCTTCCTCCTCCCGGCCTTGTCACAGCGGTCGAGCTCGCCCACGAGCGCCCCCGGCATGTCGCGCCTGATCGTCGACTCCCCGAAGGCCCTCGGCCTCGCCACCAGCGCCGGGATCAGCGACGCCGGGTTCCTCACGGTCTCGCCCTCCCCGAAGCTTCGGGCGAGCGTGGCGACGCGCCTGCCCCGGTCGGCGAGGACCTCGACCGACCTGGCGCGCACGCCCACCACGAGCTCGCGGTCGTGCCAGGCGGGCCCGACGCAGTAGAGGTTGCCGTCCACGCGCACGTAGCCGCGCTTGTCGGCGCGCGCGTGCGTCCACCTGACCGCGTCGAAGGGCGCGCCCGGCAGGGCCAGCATCCCGGCGAGGTCCTCGCGGAGCGCCTCCGGCGTGGGCGCCCCGGCCCTGCTCCTCGCGCCGGCGTTGATCCGCTCGCAGCCGGCCCTGAGCCTCTCGTTGAGCTCGTCGACCGAGGCGACCTCGGGCACGGGGACGAGCAGGTTCCGGCGGAGGAACCCCACGGCGTTCTCGACGGAGCCCTTCTCGTTGCCGGAGTGCGGGTTGCAGAAGCGGACCTCGCAGCGGTAGTGGGCCCTGAAGTGCGAGAACAGCTCGGACTCGGTGACGATGCCGCGGAGCATGCGCCCGGCCTCCGTGGCGTTGTCGAGCACGAGGACGCGAGGGGCCCGCCCGGCCCACTCGAAGACGAGGCGCAGGCCCCAGCAGAGGCACTCGGACCTCTCGAGCTCCATTGCCACGCAGAAGCGGGCGTTCGAGTGGGGCAGCGTCACGACGAGGAGCCTGAGGGTGCGCGGGACGCCCGCGACGACCGCGCGGAACGACCCGTAGTCGACCTGCGCGGTGCCGGGCTCCCAGGCGAGCTCGAGGTAGCCCTCGCGCGGGGAGTGCGAGTGCCCGCGCCTCCACTCGCCCACGTATCGGCACACGGTCGAGTAGGAGCCCGCGTAGCCGCGCTCCTCCACCAGCCTGTCGTAGATCCTCTTGGCGGTGTGGCGCTGCTTCCTGGGCGCGCCGAGGTCGGCCTCCAGGACGGAGTCGACCCACGCGGCGTCGGCGTCAATCGCTGGGTGCGGCCTCGCGCTCACGGGCGCGGCCGGCGACATGTCCTTCATGTCCGCGTACTTGCGGACGGTGTTGCGGCTCACGTGGAGCTCGCGCGCTATCTGCGACCTGGACGCACCGCCGGCGTCCAGTTCCCTGATAGCCTGTCTTGTGTCAAGGGGCACGGTCATCCTTCCTTCCTCTCCGGGCGGGTCCTCATCCGACTCAGCAAAATCCCGCCCAGAGGAAACATAGCGGGGGCCGTGCCCCTTGCGCGGTCCGGGCACGGCCCCCATGCGAATACTGCTCAATTCCCGATGCGTACGGTGGTCAGGTTCCCGTGCGACATCCGCGCAGTTCCTATTGAAAATCAACAGCCGGGCAGGCGTCTCGGGACCTACGACGGCGGGGAGCTCGTGGCGACGCGCGACGCCGCCGCCCCGGGAGGGCCGATAGTCTGCCGCGAGGGCGACTACGCCGAGGCGATGGCGGACAAGCGCAGGGGCGGCGACACGGACATCGAGGCGCAGGCCAGGCGCAACCTCGAGCTGCTGGGCGGGCTCGGAGGGGGCGAGGGGTCGTGACCGGCCCGGAGGGCAGCGTGTCGGAGCGCATACGCGGCAACCTGGAGGGACTCGGCCTCGACGCGATGGCTTCCTCCGCCCCGGAGCACTCGAGGTTCGTCGCGACGGGCGCGAAGTCGTTCCCCGAGGCCCTGCTCGAGATGACCGACGCGCAGG
>CAMNDA010000122.1 GCA_946534745.1 uncultured Verrucomicrobiota bacterium
CGACGTGCCCCGCGCCGAGCGCGACGTAGGCGGCCATCACCAGGAGCAGCACCGCGACGAGCAGCTGCTGCATCTTCGCGGCGGCGGCGGTGCTGAGGAGGTTCACGAAGAGGAATACCGCGGTGAGCGCGACGCCGTAGGCGGGCACCGGGAGCGCGGGGCCGAAGGCGTGGGCGATCTGCGCCGTGCCGAAGATCGCGAAGGCGCCCTTGAGCGCGAGCGCGGCCCAGTTGAGCAGCCCCGACATCGTCCCGGCGAGCGGACCGAGGCTGCGGGTGGCGAAGTAGTAGATGCCGCCCGCGCGCGGCATCGCGGTGGCGAGCTCGAGGACGGCGAGGATGCCGAGCGTGGCGATGCAGCCGCCGAAGACGTAGGAGACCGCGACCGCGGGTCCGACGTGGGCGAACGCGCGGCCGGGCAGCAGGAAGATGCCGGCGGAGACCATCGCGCCGACGGAGATGCAGAAGACGTCGGCGAGGCCGAGCGTCTGCGGCAGCGATTCCCTTTTGGTCTCTTTCCCGGGCATGCCCCTATCCTACCACGCCCACGGCGCCGCGCGCAAGCGCCTTGCCCGCGCGGCGGCGTTCTGCTATCCTTCCCCCCGCGATGAACGAACCCGAAGGCACCTCCCCCGCGGCCGCCGGAAGCCCGGCGGACGGCTCCCCCGCCCTTCCGACGCCCGCGCCGGAGACGGAGGGCGCCAAGCTCAAGACCGTCCTCGGCGGCGGCGGGTCGGCCGCACGGAAGTACTTCGAGGTCACCTACGGGCCGATGCCGCGCTGGAAGGCGATCCTGATGGAGATCCTCCAGCTCCTGCTCTGCAACGTCCCCGGCGCCCTCGGCCTCTTCCTGCGCTCGAAGCTCTACCGCCCGTTCTTCGGCGCGTGCGGCCGCAAGGTCGCGATCGGCCGCGGCGTCACGCTGCGGCATCCGTCCAAGATCTTCCTCGGCGAGGGCGTGATCCTCGACGACCGCTCCACGCTCGACGCGAAGGGCTCGTCGAACCGCGGCATCACGCTCGGCGACGGCGTCTTCGTCGGGCGCAACACGACGATCTACTGCAAGAACGGCGACATCTCGCTCGCCGCGAACGCCTCGCTCTCCGCAAACGTGATCGTGTTCTCGTCCAACGACCTCGCGATCGGCGAGGGGACGATGGTCGGCTCGTTCTCCTACCTTCTCTCCGGCGGCGAGTACGACACCGCCTCGCCCGTGCCGTTCTGCCGCCAGAGCGGCATGGAGACGAAGGGGCCGCTCCGCGTCGGCGCCAACTGCTGGCTCGGCGCGCACGTCACGGTCCTCGACGCCGCCTCCTCGATCGGCGACGGCGCCGTCGTCGGCGCGGGCGCCGTCGTGGTCTCCCCGATTCCCCCGCGCTCCCTCGCCCTCGGCGTCCCGGCGAAGGTCCGCAAGGCGCTCTAGCGGCGCCTACACGAGGCGGCCGGCCTCGAGGCGCAGCGTGCGGTCGCAGCGCGCGGCGATGGCGTCGGTGTGCGTCACCATCGCGAGCGCGGGCGGCGCGGAGGAGAAGGAGCCCGCGAGGTCGAAGACGAGGTCGAGGATCTGCATGCCTGTCGACGCGTCGAGGTTGCCGGTGGGCTCGTCGGCGAGGAGGACCTCCGGGCCGTTCATGAGCGCGCGCGCCACGGCGACGCGCTGCTGCTCTCCTCCGGAGAGCTCCGCGGGGCGGTGGCCGAGGCGGTCGCCCAGGCCCGCGGCGCGCAGGAGCTCGCGGGCTCGCTCGGTCGCGCCGCGGCGCGCAGCGGCGCCGAGCGCGAGCGCGGGGAGCCGCACGTTCTCGACGATCGTGAGCTCCGGCAGGAGGTGGAACGACTGGAAGACGAAGCCGATCTTCGAGGCTCGGAGCCGGGCGCGAGCGCGCTCGCCGGCGCGCAGCAGGTCGCACCCCGCCACCTCGATGCGCGCGCCGCAGCCGCGGTCGGGGCGGTCGAGGCCGCCGAGGAGATTGAGCAGCGTGCTCTTGCCCGAGCCCGACTTCCCGAGGATCGCGACGTGCTCGCCCGGCTCCACCGAGAGCGAGACGCCGTCCAGCACGCGGATCGGAGCCGCGCCCGGAAGGCGGTAGGTCTTGGCGAGGTTTTCGGCGAGGAGGGCGGGCATCGGAAGAGTTAAGAGTTAAAAGTTAAAAGTTAAGAGTGGAGAATGCAGAGTGAAGAGTGGAGAGAGGAGGGAGCGCGGGCTATTCCTGGTTGATGGCCTTGACGGGGTCGAGGCGGGAGGCGAGCCACGCGGGGAGGAAGCTGGCGGCGAAGCAGAAGGCGAAGACGGTGCAGAGGACGGCGGCGACGTCGGTCGTCACGATGCGCCAGGGGATCTCGGGAAGGCCGTAGACGGCCTCCGGGAAGACCTCGATCCCCATCGAGGCGAGCCAGGCGACGAGGCGCTGGAGGTTGTGCAGGACGAGCCAGCCGAGGCCGTAGCCGAGCGCCTCGCCGGCGACGCACTGCACGAGCCCGCTCAGGACGAACGCCGAGCGGATCTGCCCGGCGGAGAAGCCCAGCGCCTTCATGAGGCCGATCTCGCGCGTCTTCTGGATCGTGATGACGATGAGCGTGTTGGTGACGCAGAACGCCGCCACGACCGCGATGAACGCCAGCAGGATGAACATCATCATCTTCTCGGTGCGCAGCGCGTTGAAGAGCATCGCGTCCTCGTCCTGCCACGTCGAGACGGCGTAGAGCGGCCCGAGCGCGTCCGCGAGCGCCTGCGCCTGCACGTGCGCGAACTCCGGGGCCGCGACCTGCACCTGGACGAGCCGCGCGCCGCCGTCCATGCCCATCAGGTCGCGCGCCATGCCGAGCGAGCAGACGACCATCCCGTCGTCGAACTGCGCCATCTTCATGGCGTAGACGCCGGAGATGCGGAGCTCCTCCGGGAAGTAGAGCTCGTCGGCCGAGCGGAGGTTGAGCGGCGAGTAGCAGAGGAAGCGGCCCCCGGGCCCGGTCCAGAGCCGGCGCGCGAGCGTGCGGCCGACGAGGGCGCGGTCTCCGGACGGGTCGAAGACGCCGGCGACGAGGTTCGAGGCCGCGTTGCGGAGGATCGACGGGCGGTCCGGGTCGATGCCGACGACGGTGACCGCGATCGGGTCGCCGCCCTCGTCCGAGCGGATCATCGCCGGGAACACGATCGCGGGGCAGGCGCTCGCGACGCCCGGGACGGCCTCCGCGGCGCGGCAGACCGCCTCGGGGTCGGCGACGACGCCGTCCGGCGTGCGCGCGGCCACGACGATGTGCGGCTTGAACGAGAGGATCTTCTCGCGCCAGACGTCGCCGAACCCGGTCATCACCGCCAGCACGATCATGAGGATCGCGACGCCGAGCGTCACGCCGAGCACCGTGATGACGGGGATGGCGGACGCGAAGCTGCGGCGCGGCCGCAGGTAGGCGAGGGCGAGGTAGAGCGGGAACGGCATGGCGCGCAGTATACGGGAAAGCCCCGCGCAAGGCAAAACGATTTTTCCGCTTGCATTGCGGGGGGCGTTCTGCTATCTTTCCGCCCCGTCCGCGCGGCTCCGGCCGCAAAGGACGCGTGCGCCTCTCGCCCAATTGGATAGAGCATCTGACTACGGATCAGAAGGTTGCAGGTTCGAATCCTGCGAGGCGCGCCACCCATTGCGGGGTAGAGCAACCCGGTAGCTCGTCAGGCTCATAACCTGAAGGTTAGATGTTCAAATCATCTCCCCGCAACCAAATTGGAAACGCC
>CAMNDA010000123.1 GCA_946534745.1 uncultured Verrucomicrobiota bacterium
CCGGCGACGGGATCGGGTTACGACCGTCGCCGCCCCGGCGCGGAGCGGCGCGGCGGGCGAGGGACGGCGCGAAGCGCGGGCAGCAGCTCGCGGTCGGCGGGGCAGAGGTCCATCGCGGGCAGCTGCTCGGGCGCGACCCAGGCGACCTGCTGGTGCTCCTGGGGGGCGGGGACGGAACCGGGACGGGCGAGGGGCGCGGGCCCTACGGCGCGGGGAGGCAGCGCCGGATCTGCTCGATCGTGGCGGGGTTCAGGAGGCCGGTGCGGTCGACGTCGACGTTGAGCGTGACGGCGCAGCCGTCGGCGAGGCGGCGCGCGAGCCAGGGGCGGAGGAAATCGTCCTCGAAGCGCGGGGCGGCGAAGCCGCGGCCCTGGTGGACCCAGTCGCGGTTGTCGGCGGTGAGCCAGAGGTGCATTTGCATCCCCTGCGCGTTCGTGCGGCCGCAGAGCGGAAAGTCGACGAGCTCCTCGCCGCTGAAGTACTCCTGGCACGGCGTGTAGACGAACGTCCCGCCCTGCGAGTTCACGGAGACGAGCGCGTCCGGGTTGCCGGCCTTCGCCGCGAGCGCCATCTCGCGGAAGGGGAACTTCCAGTCGCCGAGCGGGACGGACGCGACGCGGTGCGGGCCGGCGTCGGAGACCATGCCGGGGCTGTCGAACCACCACCCCGCCACGTTGGGCCCGGCGGCGAGCGAGAGGTCGCGCACGATCGCGACGGCGTTGCTTCCGAACTGCTCGAGCCGGCCGTCCGCGTAGCCGGAGGCCTTCGCCCACTCGCGGTCCGAGCGGTCGCCGGACTGGTTGTAGTAGAGGATCGTGCGGATGCCCTCCGCGGCGAGGGCGTCGGCGATCTCGCGCAGCAGGTTGCGTTTCGTCGTGCGCCCCGGCAGGATGCGGTCGAGCGCGGGGCACGGCGCGGGCGGATGCTGGTCGGCCCAGGACGAGGTGAAGATGACGTGCCGCGCGCCGGCGTCCCTGAGCTGCGAGACGAACCGCGGCACGTCGAACGCGTCGACGGCCTTCTCGAAGTCGCCGCGCCGTCCGTCCTGGTCCGTGGTGCGCGTCGTCCAGTGCACGCCGATCCCGAACGATCCCGCGAGCCAGTCGGTCGACGCGCGCGGATAGCCGTTCGTCGCGTCCGCCGCGCGGAGCGCCTCCGCGACGCGCCGCTTGAACGGCTCGCCGAAGACCGCCCGCTCCGGCGTGCAGTCGATGAACGCCTCCGGGTCGATCCGCTCCAGCGCCTCGCACGGCGAGAAGTCGACCGTCCCGCGAATGCCGGAGCAGCGCTTGAACGCGAGCGTTTCGATCCGCTCCAGGCGCGAGCCCGGCGCGAAGGAGAGGCCGGTAAGACCGGCGCATCCGTAGAAGGCCTCCATCCCGACGACGCGCACGCCCGCCGGGATCGCGACGTCACCGCGGAGATTTCTGCAGCCCATAAACGCCGCGCGGCCGAGCTCCTCCAGCTGCGCTGGCAGCGCGAGGGCGTTCGTCGCGTTCTCGCACGAGTAGAACGCGGCGCGGCCGATGGAGCGGACCGTGTCCGGAAGCGCGAACGAGCGGAGCCCGTAGTGCCACGCCGCGAAGCTGCCCTCGATCGCCGTGGGCCGGAGGCCGGTGTCGGCCTCGACGCGCGGGAGCGAGTCGAGCGACCAGTCGCCCTTCGGCGCCTGCCAGACCTTCTTGAGGACGATGCCGCCCTCGTGCGCGGCGTCCGGCTCGACGCCGATCTCGATCGGCCCGTCGTGGATGGAGCCGCGCTCCTTGTCGACCGTCCACGCGGCGCGCGCGGCGGAGACGGGGACGAGGACGGAAAGGGCGAGGAGGATCGGGGTTCTTTTCATGCACGGGACAGCGCCGGACGTCCGCCTCGCGGAGGGGCGCCGTTTCTTCAGTCGCGGGCGTCGGAGGGGGCGAGATGCCGATCGCGGGGGGCGGCGGGGGTTGCGCGGCAGGCGGCGACGAGCGCCGCAACACGGCGGGCGCGGGCGTACGCCTCGGCGAGGTAGTCGCGCAGCGGCATCGCGCCGTAGGCGTCGTTCTCGTGGCGGCCGGGCTTGGACGTGAGGTTGAGCTCGAAGGTGAGCGGGCCGGAGAAGCCGGAGCGCGCGAGGCGCGCGGCGATGCCGGGCCAGTCGGCGATGCCGTCGAACGGCAGCAGGTGCAGGTCGTCGAGCCAGGTCGTCGGGCCGGACGGGTCCGTGATGCCGAGGTTGTCGTTGAGATGCGTGCCGAGGAGGCGCGCGCCGTAGGACGCCATCATGTCGCGCCCGCGGTTGTAGCACAGCTCGTGGCCGGTGTCCCAGCAGAAGCCGACGGCGGGGTGCCCCGCGAAGCGCGAGAGCAGCGCGTCGAGGTGCTCCTCGCCCTCGGTGTTCTCGAGCGCGACCGGGACGCCGAGCTTCTCCGCCTCGTCCGCGACGCGCGCGAAGCGGCGGATGCCGTCCTCCGTGGGCGCGGTCGGGACGAAGCCGATCCATGCGTGGGCGACCACGAACGGCGCGCCGATGTCGGCGGCGACGCGGAGGCAGCCGACCAGCTCCGCGACGGCCGCCTCGCCCTTCGCGTCGTCCGCCCCCCAGAGGTCGGCGGCCCGGCCCCACGGCGCGTGGACGGACTGCACCGCGAGCCCGACCGCCGCGCCGCGCTTGGCGGCGAGGCTCAGGTCGGCCTCGGGCCGCCACACGGCGAACCAGCCGTTCCAGCCCGCCTCGGCGACCATTTCGACGTAGTTCTCCGGCGCGCCCCATTCCCGGGAGACGCAGAGGCAGAGGGGGCGCTCGGCGCCCGTCGTTCGATTGTCCGGTGGTGTGCTCATCGCGGAAGGGATTCTAGGGGAAACGGCCCCGCGCGGCAAGCCGCAGGTGCGCCCGATTCAGCAAGCTGTCGCGTCGCACGCGCGGCGGATCAGCCAGGCGGCGGAGGAGGCGAAGCCGTGGTCGAGGCTCGCCTCCGGGGAGAGGTTCTCCCAGAGCGTGCCGGTGAGGCGGGCCATCGGCGCGAAGAAGCCGCGGCATTCGCGCAGGCACTGCTCCGCGCGGCCGTCGCGCAGCAGCAGCTCCAGCCGCAGGTAGGCGCCCACGATGGCGTTGGAGGGCGGGATGTCCGGCCAGGTCCGCGCCGCGTCGCGCGAGGGGCCGAACTCCGTGCACAGCCGCTCCCAGAGCGCGGGGCGCGTGGCGGGGTCGGCCGCGCCGAAGTAGAAGGCGTAGTACTGGCCGGTCTCGGTCGGGTGGCCCGCGCGGCGCAGCGCGCCGTCCTCGCCGCGCAGGGCGTTGTCGTCGAACCATTCGCCGTCCCACGCGAGGCGCGCCGCGGCCGCGCGGACGGACGCGCCGCGCGCGGCGAGGTCCGGGCGGCCGAGGAGGCGGGCGGCCGCCTCGAGCGCGGCGGCCC
>CAMNDA010000124.1 GCA_946534745.1 uncultured Verrucomicrobiota bacterium
GACGCGCTGCGCTCCGTCCCCACGGTCCGCGTCGTGCGCATCGCGACGCGCCTTCCCGCGACGCTCCCCGCGCGCTTCACCCGCGGTCTTGTCCGGATCCTCGCCGCCGCGCGCCGCGGCGGCGGGCCCGCCGTGTTCGTGAGCTCCCACTTCAACCACCCGCGCGAGCTCGCGCCCGAGGCGGCCGAGGCGTGCGCGCGGCTCGTCGACGCGGGGATCCCCGTGCAGAACCAGGCCGTGCTCCTGCGCGGCGTGAACGACGACCCCGCCACGATGGAGGCGCTCTGCCGCGCGCTCTACCGCATCCGCGTCCGCCCCTACTACCTCTTCCAGGCGGACCTGGCCGAGGGGATCGAGCATCTGCGCACGCCGCTCGAGACGGGGCTCCGGATCATGGCGCGCCTGCGCGCGAACCTGAGCGGCCCGGCCATCCCCAACTTCTGCCTCGATCCGCCCGGCCATGCCGGCAAGATCGAGCTCGCGCCGGCGACCGTCGCGCGCCGCGTCCGCGGGGCGACGGAGGTCCGCGCCGCGGACGGGACGCCCTTCCGCTATCCCGACCCGCGAACGGGCGCATGAGCCGGCGGCCGGGGGAGCCGCCCGGGGCGCCAAATGCGGACCGGACTACTTCCGCTTCCAGTTCCCGGACGCGTCCTGGTACCAGGCGCCGGCGGGAAGGTGCTCGAGCATCTTCTCGGCGCGCATCTTCTCGACGTCGGCGCGCTTGGCTCCGGTCTGCTCGGCGATCTCGCCCATGCGGACGCGACGCTTCGCGTTCGCATCCTCGACGATCTCCCTCTCGTCGTCCGAGAGCTCGCCGCGCACGGCGAGATAGCCGCGGTTGTCCATGCCGATCGCGCCGCGCTCGCCCATCGCCTTGATCTCGGCCATGTGCTTGGGCGGCGCCTTCTTCTCCTGCTCGATCTCCTTCTCGAGCTCCTTGTCGACCTTGAGGTTGACGTCCATCGTGATCTGGATGGGCTTCACCTCGTGCTCGGTCTTGATGGCGAGGCAGCCGGCGACGGGGCCGGAGAGGGCCAGGACGGCGAGGAGGAGGGCGGGGGAGGGGGTGCTCATGGCGTGATTCCTTTCGTGGCCGGATTCTAGCAGACCCCCGCCGCGACTGGCAAGGGGGCTTCCGATCGCCTCCGCGCCGCTTGCCGCGGGCGGCGCGTTCTGGTAGTCTCTGGGCCGTTCCCGCGAGGCGGGGACGCCGCATCGTGAAACGCTCCGCGAAGACCGCGCTCAAGCTCGCCGTGACGGCGCTGCTGCTGTTCCTGCTCTACCGCAAGGTGGACGGGCGGGCGTTCGGCCGGCTCTTCGCGGAGCTGGACTGGCGCTGGCCGCCGCTCTTCTTCGCGATCGCGCTGCTCAACATGTGGCTCTCGTCGGTCCGGTGGCGGCTCTTCCTGCGCGCGGACGGCGTGGACGTCCCCGTGCGCAAGCTCTTCGCGAGCCACTGGATCGCCTCGTTCTGCAACTTCTTCCTGCCGTCGAACGTCGGCGGCGACCTCTACCGCATCGCCGACATCGGCGCGAAGAGCGGCAGCGCGGTGCGCGGGACGGCGTCGGTCTTCATGGACCGGCTCTCCGGCTTCCTCGCGATGTCGCTGCTCGGGTTCGTCTTCCCGCTCGCCGGCCTGCGGTTCGTCCCGCGCGAGCACTGGCCGTGGCTGCTCGTCCCCGTCGCCTTCTTCCTCGCCTTCGCCGGGATCTTCGCGCTCGTCGTCTTCGGGCAGGGGCTCCTGCGCGCGACGCTCCGCCTCCTGCCCGGCCGCGCGGGGGCGAGGGCGGGCGAGGTGGCGGACCGCTTCCTCGCGTCCGTCTCCGCCTATTCGCGGAGGCCGTCCGTCCCGCTGCGCGCCTTCGCGATCTCGCTGCTGTTCCAGCTGCTCGTCTTCGCCGCGATCTGGGCGACGGGCCGCGCGCTGCGCATCCCGGTGCCGTTCGCGTGGTACGGCGTGTTCGCGCCGCTCGTGTGCATCCTCGAGTCGCTGCCCGTCTCGATCAACGGCATGGGCCTGCGCGAGGCGGCCTACGCGGTCTTCTTCGGCATCGCGTTCCCGCTCGTCGGCTTCGCGGCGCCGGAGGGCGTCGCCCCCGGCGACTGGGCGAAGACCTGCGCCGGCGCGATGGCGCTGTGCTACATGGCCCTCACGCTCGTCTACGCGCTCGGTGGCGGACTGCTGCTGCTGCGCCGGATGTTTTCCTCGCGCGCGTAGGCGGTGGACTTTTCCCCGCGCGCGTGGTAGGATAGTCGCCGCAAAACCGCCACCGCGGGGCGCGCCTCCGGCGCCCCGCCCTTCCGGAGAGCCACCCCATGCATCTTCGCTCCGTCCTCCTTTCCGCCCTCGCCGCCGCCCTCGTCGCGGCGGGCTGCTCCCGCGTCCCGCCCAACGCCGCCTCCGAGGGCCAGAAGGCGCTCCGCGCCGGCGACTACGAGCGGGCGATCGAGCTGCTGCGCGCCGCCGGGCGTGCGCATCCGAAGGAGGCCGCCGTCTTCTACAACCTCGGCACCGCCAACTTCCGCGCCAACCACAACCGCGCCGCCGAGGAGGCGTTCGACCGCGCGGTCGAGCTCTCGCGCGACACGGACGACTGGGCGCCGCTCGTCGCGCGCGCCGAGACGCGCCGCCGCCGCGGCGACCTCGACGGCGCCGTGAACGACTACCAGGCCGCCCTCGGCAAGGCGAACCGCGTCGCCGCCCTCGTCGCCGGCCTCGCCGCCTGCGAGATGGACCGCGGCAACGCCGGCACCGCCTTCGCCCTGCTGGAGGAGGCGCTCGCGACCGATCCCGGGGACCCCGTCGCCCTCTACAACGCCGGCGTCCTCCACGCCTCGGGCCGTCTCTCCGGCCGATCCGCCGCCGAGGAGCACACCGCCGCCGCGATCCTGCTCCAGCGCTTCCTCGTCTCGAAGCGCGGCCGGGCCCTCGAGCCGCAGCGCACCGACGCGATCCGCCGACTGGGCGAGCTCGCCGATCGCCGCCCGCCCGAGCTGCAGGAGAGGATCGACCGGCTCCTGATGGAGGCCGCCCGCGCGCAGTCCCCCGCCTTCGCCTACGACAAGGCCCGCCAGGCCTACGACCTCGACCGGTCCAACTCCGCCGCGCTCGCCCGCATGGGGCGCTTCGCCCGGCTGAAGGGCGATGCCCGTACCGCCGCCAACATCGCCGAATGCGGCCGCTTCCTCTTCCCCGGCGACAAGCGCTTCGAATAGTCTTCTTTGTCATTCGTCATTCAGCATTCAGCATTCAGCATTCAGCATTCAGCATTATGCTCCTCGCCTCCGTCCCCGTCCTCTCCGCCGCCGGCTGGATCGACGCCGTCTGCGCCGTCCTGTTCGTCGTGGCGGTCGTCGTCGGCTCCGTCCGAGGCCTGACGGGCGAGCTCTCGCGCCTCTTCGCGTTCGCGACGGCGCTCGCGATCGTCGCGCTCGCCTACGCCCCGATCAAGGAGAACCTCTTCCCCGAGGACGGGGAGGGCGCCCGCATCCTCGCCTTCGCCGCCGCGGTGCTTCTCGCGGCCGTGATGGGCGCGCTCGTGCGCTGGGGGGCGCACCGCTTCCTCCGGATGCTCGTGGGCCAGCCGGTCGACGGCATCGCGGGCGCCGTCCTCGCGGCGCTCACGCTCTCGATCGCCCTGCTGATGGTCTTCTCCTTCGCGCGCCTCCTGCCGATCCCCGAGGTCCGCGAGACGGTCTTCGAGAAGTCCGTCTCCGGCCGCGTCGCCCTCCCGCTCGTCGACCGCCTCGTCGAGCGCGCCTTCCGCACGGGGGAGGACGATCCCGCATCGGCCGAACCGCCGCCGGCGCCCGTCTCGGAGGCCCCCGCCGCCGCGTCCGCAGAGGGCTAGACCGATGGTCGTCTGGTACTACGCGAAGGGCGGCGAGCGCCGCGGGCCGATGCCGTGGAGCGAGTTCCGCGACGCCGCCCGCGCCGGCGCGTTCGGTCCCGACGACCTCGTCTGGACGCCCGGCTACGGCGCCGAGTGGCGCAAGGCCTCGACGCTCGAGACGCTCTTCCCGCCGCCGAAGCCCGCGGGGGACGCGCCCCCCGGCCCCGGCGAGCGCGACGCGCCGGCCGGCGCCGCCGCGCCGGAATCCGCCGCGGCCGCGCCACCTCCCAGCGTCCGGATCATCGGCGACCGCTCGCCGTTCGAGCCGGAGACGCCCGACGACCGCGCGCCCGACCCGCGCCCCAGCTGCCTCTTCTCGCTGCGGATCGCCCTCGCCAACACGCGCGTCGTGCTGATGCGCCCGTTCTCCCTCGGCCGCTGGCTCGCCTTCTCGGTCGCCGTCCTGCTGATGCTCCTCGGCGCGCAGTCGGAGTGGTCGCTCGTCCCGGTCGCCTCGCCGACGCTCCGCGCGACCGCCGAGTCGGCCGGGCTCGGCGCGGTGCTGGAGTCGCGGCTCTTCACGCTCCCCGAGCGCTGGGCCGGTCCGCTCCGCCGCGGCCTCGCGCAGGCCGACTACGCACCGCTCGCGGACGACCTCGGCGAATCGCTGCGCGACGCCTCCGCGCGCGCCGTCGCCTGGGCGCGGACCGCCCGGGCGCGCGACCGGCTCTCCGTCTTCGGCGGCGCGGCGCTGCTGCTTCTCGTCTTCTGCGCGATGCGCACCTGGTTCCTCGCGCGCAGCTGGACGCTCTTCGTCGAGCGCGTCTACCGGCGCGACGAGCCGATGCTGCTCTCGTGGCTCCAC
>CAMNDA010000125.1 GCA_946534745.1 uncultured Verrucomicrobiota bacterium
AGTTCCCGGGCTTCCTCATCAACGTCATCTTCGCGACGCTCTTCCTCGGCGTCGCCACGCCGCGGCTCGGGAAGGTCGTCCGCATCGCGTTCCCTCAGCTGTGCTTCGGGCAGCTGCTCGCCTGGGGCCAGTACGTCCTCGGGCTCGGCCTGGCGGGCTTCCTGCTCGTCCCGCTCTTCGGCGTGCCGCCGGCCTTCGGAAACCTGCTCGAGATCGGGTTCCAGGGCGGCCACGGCACCGTCGGAGGGATGTCCGAGAGCTTCCGCTCGTTCGGCTGGGAGGACGGCATCGACCTCGGGCTCACCGTCGCCACGGCCGGCATGATCGTGGGCGTCGTCGTCGGGATGGCGCTCGTCAACTGGGCCTACAAGCGCGGCTACGTGAAGGAGGTCCGCTCGTTCGAGGAGCGCCCCGAGTACGAGCGCCGCGGCATCCACCCGCCCGAGGCGCGCCCCGCCGCCGGGCGCCAGACCGTGTGCAGCGACTCGATCGACTCGCTCGCGTGGCACGTCGCCATCGTCGGGCTCGCGGTCGGCATCGGCTACCTGCTGCTGCTCGCGCTGCAGCGCGGCGAGGTCGCGCTCTTCCCGGACGCCTCGCGCCGCCTGTTCAAGGGCTTCCCGCTCTTCCCGCTGTGCATGATCGGCGGCGTCCTGATGCAGACGGCGGTGACGCGCTGCGGCGGCTCGCTGCTCGTCGACCACGGCCAGATGCAGCGTCTCTCCGGCGCCGCGCTCGACTTCCTCGTCCTCTCCGCCGTCGCCACGATCAAGATCTCCGTCGTCGCCGCCAACTGGGCGCCGCTGCTGGCGCTCGTCGTCGCGGGGACGCTCCTGAGCCTTCTCCTCGTCGTCTTCCTCGGGCCGAAGCTCTTCCGGGAGGCGTGGTTCGAGCGGTCGATCGCCGAGTTCGGGCAGTCGACCGGCGTCACCGCGACCGGGCTGCTGCTGCTGCGCTCCGTCGACCCGGAGAGCCGCACCGTTGCGGCCGCCTCCTTCGGCTACAAGCAGCTGCTGCACGAGCCCTTCATGGGCGGCGGCCTCTGGACCGCCCTCGCGTTCGTCCTCGTCTACCAGGTCGGCTGGATGAAGATCTGGCTCTTCTCGGTCGCCATGGCCGTGCTCTGGTCCGTCGCCGCCTTCCTCGTCGTCCGGCACAACCGTCGCGCGGCCGGCTCCTGATCCGGCCGCGCCGCCTCCGCGGTCGCGGCGTCCGGGCCGTTCGCTACCGGGCGGCCCCGCGGAAGCGCTCGAGCACCTTCGGGAGCCTCGGGCCGGGTCGGAGCGCCGCGGTGTCGCGGATCGTCACGACCCGAACGCCCTGCAGGTAGCTCCAGGCGTCCTCCTCCGGCGGGTCGCCGTCGGGGTGGACGTCGATCAGCAGATCCGGCGCGAGCGCGGCGATGCGGTCCGGGTCGAGCGACGGATACCCCTTGACCCCGGCGAGCGCGTTGGCGAACCCCGCCGCGCGCAGGATCTCGTCGAGGTAGGTCCCTTCCCCCGCCGCGAACGCCGCGCCGAACCGTCCGGGCGCATGCGACACGACGACGAGAACCCTCTCTGCGTTCTCTGCGTTCTCTGCGTGAGATTCAAGACGCGAGACGCCAGACGCGGGACGAGCCGGAGCAATGGCCTCTGCGCTCTCCGCGTGAGAAATCTTCTCCATCTCCTCCCGCCACTTCGACCCCGCCACGGCGAGCCCGTTCGTTCGCCCCGGAAACAGCTTGCCCAGCGTGTCCGCGAAGGCCAGCACGTCCGCCGCGGTCTCCGCGCGACCCTCGACGATCTCGCATCCGAGCGCGCGCAGGAGCGCCGCCTGCGGCGCGTCCGCGCGCCCCAGCACCGCGTGCGTGGGCCTCAGCGCCGCGAGCGCGTCCTCGTTCGCGGCGAAGAGGTCGCCCACGACCGGCAGCGCCGCGGCCTCCGGCGGGAAGTCGCAGAAGCGCGACCGCCCGACGACGCGGTCCCCGAGCCCGAGCGCGAAGAGCGTCTCCGTCCCGCTCGGCAGGAACGAGACGATCCGCGGCCCGTCGCCCGCGGGTTCCGCCGCGTGGCGGGGTCCGCACCCCGCCACGGCGCCGATGCCGAGCACCGCCGCCGCGAGGAGAAGAAAGCGCCGCTGCAAAATCCCTTGCATGCCGCGGAACCTACCATCTTCCGCCCCGGCATGCAAGCGTGCGGCGGCGACCTTTCCGTGGACAGGCCGGCGCGATTGGTCTAGAATTGTCGCCATGAAACGCGCTTTGCCGTTCACCGCCCTTTCGGCGCTTTGCCTCGCCGCTTCGTTCCTTATCGGTTGCACCTCGGCGCCGCCGGCCGCGGGCGGCGGCGCGCCGCGCATCATCCTCGACACCGACGTCGGCTCGTCGACCGACGACCTCTTCGCCCTCGAGATGCTCTACCGCTACGAGAAAGCCGGAAGGTGCCGGCTGCTCGGCGTGGTCGTCGACCGCCCGGGCGAGGCGAACGCGGCGTTCGTCGACGCGATGAACGCCTGGGCGGGCCGGCCCGAGCTGCCCGTCGGCCTCGTCCGCCGCGGACCGGAGAAGGCGATGGTCTTCATCGACTACGCGCACGTCGCGGACGCGACGGGCGCCGACGGCCGCCCCCTCTTCCCCCGCGCCGCGCCCGGTTCCGACGGACGCCCCGACGGCTGGGTCCTCTACCGGCGGCTCCTCGCCGGCCAGCCCGACGGCAGCGTCACGATCTGCTCCATCGGCTTCCTCACCTGCCTCGCGCAGCTGCTGGAGTCGCCGCCGGACGACCTCTCGCCCCTCGGCGGCGCGGAGCTCGTCCGGCGGAAGGTCTCCCGCGC
>CAMNDA010000126.1 GCA_946534745.1 uncultured Verrucomicrobiota bacterium
TGAGCTCTTCGGCTTCCGCCTTGGCGATGCCGGTCTTCACGACGCCGTTCTCTTCCACGAGCTTCTTGGACTCGGCGAGGCCGAGGCCGGTGGCGGCGCGGACTTCCTTGATCACGGCGATCTTCTTGTCGGCGGGCGTTTCGGCGAGCTTGACGTCGAACTCGGTCTTCTCTTCGACCGGAGCGGCGGCGGCGGCGGGGCCGGCGGCCACGGCGGCGACGGGAGCGGCGGCGGAAACGCCCCACTTCTCTTCGAGGGTCTTGACGAGATCGGCGACTTCCAGCACGGAGAGGGCGGAGAGCGCCTCGACGATTTCTTCTTTGTTCATTGTTTTTTCTTTCTTTTTCCGTCCAACCCTCCGCGCCTTTGCGCGGATGGAACCGGAGCCCCGTTTCGCGGCACCCGCCGCGGCGGTCGCGTCCGGTTTTGTGGAACGCGGGTTTGCGGGGCGGGAAGGCCGTCAGGCCTCCGGACCGCCCTCCTTTTCGGCCTTCGCCTTGAGGACGTACAGCACGCTCTTGAGCGACGCCGCGAGGACGCGGACCATGTCGGTCGCCGGGGCGCTGATCGTCGCGAGGAGCTTGGCGCGCATCTCGTCCTTGCCCGGGAGCTCGGAGAGCTGCTTCACCTGCGCGGCGTCGAGGGTCTGGTTCTCGAGCTGGCCGGCCTTGACGGAGGCCTGCTCGTTCTTCTTCAGGAACGCCACGATCGCCTTGGCGACCTCGGCCGGGTCGCCGTCGCCGGCGACGAGGGCCGTCGGGCCCGAGAGGACGGACTCGAGCTGGGTCCAGCCCTTGTCCTCGAGCGCCTTGGCGAGGTAGGTGTTCTTGACGACCTTCAGCGTGGACTTGGCCTTGCCGAGCTCGACGCGGAGCGCCGCGAGCTGCTCGACGTTGAGGCCGCCGTAGTTGAGGACGAAGCAGTAGCCGGAGTTCTTGACGAACTCGTCGATCTCCGCGATGGCGGAAAGCTTCTCCGGACGCTTGGAATTGGCCTGGGGTTTGGTCATTGTCTTTCTCCTTTCCCGGGTTAGTCGCGGATGTCGAGACGGACGGGCACGCCCATCGTCGAGCTCACGGAGATCTTCTTGAACAGCTGCCCCTTCACCGCGGCGGGACGGGCGGCGCGGACCGCCTCCACGAGCGCCTCGATGTTGGCGGCGAGCTTGTCGGCGTCGAACGAGCGCTTGCCGACGAGGACGCAGATGTTGCCCTGGCGGTCCATGCGGAACTCGACCTTGCCGGCCTTCTGCTGCGTCACCGCGGTGGCGACGTCGTCCGTCACCGTCCCGGTCTTCGGGTTCGGCATCAGGCCGCGGGGGCCGAGGACGCGGGCGAGCTTGCGGACCGCCGTCATGGCCTCGGGCGTCGCGATCGCGACGTCGAAGTCCATCCAGCCGCCCTTGATCTTCTCCAGCAGCTCGTCCGTGCCGGCCTCGATCGCGCCGGCCGCCTTGGCGGCCTCGGCGGCGGCGCCGCCGGCGAACACGACGACGCGGACGTCCTTGCCCGTGCCGTGCGGGAGGGAGACCGTCCCGCGGATCATCTGGTCGGACTTGCGGGGATCGCAGCCCATGCGCATGCCGAGCTCGACCGACTCGTCGAACTTGGCGAAGGCGTTGGCCTTCACGAACGCGACCGCCTCCGCGACGGAGACGGCGCCCTGCGGCGCCTTCTTGGCGGCGTCGACGTACTTCTTGCCGTGCTTCTTCATCTCGGTGGCCCTCCTACTTCACGACGGTGATGCCCATCGAGCGGGCGGTGCCCTCGATCATGCGCGCGGCGTGCTCGGGGTCGGTGGCGTTGAGGTCGGCGGCCTTGGTCTTCACGATCTCGAGGATCTGGGCCTTGGTGACCTTGCCGACCTTCGTCTTGTTGGGCGTGCCGGAGCCCTTCTGGAGCCCGGCGGCCTTCTTCAGGAGGACCGCGGCGGGCGGGCTCTTGAGGATGAAGGTGAAGGACTTGTCGGCATAGACGGTGATGACGACGGGGATGTCGAGGCCGTCCTTGTCGGCGGTGGCGGCGTTGAACTGCTTGCAGAACGCCATGATGTTGACGCCCTGGGCGCCGAGGGCGGGGCCGATCGGCGGGGCGGGATTGGCTTTGCCGGCGGGCACCTGGAGGCGCACGATGCCGGTGACTTTCTTGGCCATGTGAGGGTGCTTTCTGTTGTGTTGTTGACCGCGTCCGGCCCTCCCGGTTCCCTACCGGTGCCTGCGGGCGGACGCAAAAACGCGCGGCAGTCTAGCAAAACGCCGCCCCGAAATCAAGTGGTTTTTTGCTCGCGACGGAAATCGGCCCGATTTCGGCCCTAGCGGACGGCGCCGAGGCCCCAGCGCACGGAGAGCGGCCAGTAGACGCACGCCGCCGGACCCAGCATCTGCGTGCGCGGGACGGGCCCCCAGTAGCGGCCGTCGAAGGACGAGAACGTGTTGTCGCCCATCGGAAGGTACTCGTCGCCGAGTTCGATCGCGTCCTCCGCCGTTTCGAGGAAGCCCGGTTTGTGCGGCTGCGGCATCCCTTCGTCGTCGACGTTGCGGTAGCCGGCGTAGGCCGGACCGGTCACGGAGGGGCCCATCTCCTCGACGCGCGCGATTCCGGGCGCGCCCGCCACGGGCTTCCCGTCGACGAGAAGCCGCGGCGGATCGATCGAGACGCGCTCGCCGGGCAGTCCGACGAGCCTCTTGATGTAGTGCTGCGCGACGTCGAGCTGCGGGATCGGCCGGTAGACGAGTCGCAGCGGCAGCCCGAGGAACGGCAGCGCGAACGTCCTCGCTCCCGGCGCGCCCTCCGCGGCGGCGGCCGCGGCGCGGTCGCCGAGCGCGAGCGCCGGCCCCGAGGTGGCGAAGACGACCGTCTCGTCGCGCCGCGGCGGGCGCAGGTTCCAGAGGACGCGGTTCACGAAGACCTGGTCGCCGGCGACCACGTAGCCGCTCCAGATCCGGTCGCCGCGGCGCACGACCATCCGCGCGGCGGACGCGGCGCGGTCGAAGGGGTTGTCGGCCATCCCGTAGACGAACCGCTCGAGCCCGAGCTCGCCGCGCCGGACGGCGTCCTCGGGGACCTTGTAGGTCTCGCCCGCGACGGAGACCAGGACGTACCCCGGCGCGTTCATCCGGTCGCTGTGGACCGCGAGCGTGCCGCTGCCGTGCGCGACAACCTCGCGGTACCAGCGGCCCGTGAGCGCCCACTTGGCGACCTTGAGCGGCGCGAAGCGGTCGGCGAGGGTCGGCGCGTCGCACGGCTCGGAGTGCGTGCCGTAGAGCGTCGGCTGCATTGACCCGGTGGGGATCTTGAACGGCTGCAGGACGTAGGCGCGGAAGG
>CAMNDA010000127.1 GCA_946534745.1 uncultured Verrucomicrobiota bacterium
CCCGCCGAAGGTTAATGCTGAATGCTGAATGCTGAATGCTGAATGCTGGCGGCCCGCAACCTCTTCAACCCTTTCAACCCTTTCAACCCCTTCAACCCTTTCAATCCCTTCAACCCTTTCAACCCCTTCAACCTCAATGATCACCATTCTCGAGAACGCGCAGACGCGCAACAAGAGCACCGTCAACTTCGTCGACCACAAGGGCAAGGTCATCGGCTTCAACCCGTCGCCGGACGGCGCCCGCCTCAAGTTCCAGCTCCGCGGGCCTTCGGGCAAGACCGTCCTCACGGAGGCGGATATGTCGCTTTCGCACTACCTGCGGGGCCTCGCGTGCCACTTCGGCCCTGGCATCAGCTTCGCCACGGGCGAGGACGGCGAGCGCCGCGCGATGATCATCCCGCTCGTCTCCGACACGCCCGTCGCCGGGCGCGGACTCCAGAAGACGGAGCTGCACATCGAGGGCGTCGGCGGCGAATACTACTGCGAGGACATCGGCCTCACCAGCGCGGAGATCGACGAGCTCTTCGCCGAGAAGGAGGCCATCGGCGCCCGCAAGATCTCCGTCGACCGCCGCCTCTTCCTCCTCGAGGAGCGCGTCGCCGCGCTCGAGGCCGAGCTGGCCCGCCTCGCGGCGAAGTAGCCGCGCCCCCGCCCGACCGAAGGACCGCCAGACCGAAAGACCGAAAGACCATGACCACAGGAACCATCACCGGCGTCAACGGCAACCTCATCTCCGTCGCGTTCGAGGGCGCCGTCGCCCTCAACGAGATCGGCTACGCGCTCCTCGGCGAGACGCGCCTCATGTGCGAGATCGTCCGCATCCGCGGACGCGTCGCGGACATGCAGGTCTTCGAGGACACCGTGGGGCTCTCCGCCGGCTGCAAGGTGGAGTTCACCGGCGGCCTGCTCTCGATCGAGCTCGGGCCCGGCCTCCTCAGGCAGATCTTCGACGGCCTGCAGAACCCGCTCCCCGGCCTCGCCGAGCAGTACGGCTTCTTCCTCCAGCGCGGCAAGTACATGCACGCGCTGCCGCGCGACGCGAAGTGGGCCTTCACGCCCGTCGCGAAGCCCGGCGACGTCGTCCGCGCGGGCGACACGCTCGGCACGGTCCCCGAGGGCGTCTTCACGCACCGCATCATGGTTCCCTTCGGGCTCAAGGGCCGCTACACCGTGAAGGACGTCGCCCCGGCGGGCGACTACACGGTCGAGCAGGACGTCGCGACGCTCGTCGGCGAGGACGGCTCCGAGACCAAGGCGCAGATGATGCAGCGCTGGCCGGTCAAGGTCCCGATCTCGTGCTTCGCCGAGCGCCTCCGCCCGGAGAAGACGATGGTCACGCAGATTCGCACGATCGACACGTTCTTCCCCGTCGCGCTCGGCGGCACCTACTGCATCCCCGGGCCGTTCGGCGCCGGGAAGACGGTCCTGCAGCAGACGACCTCGCGCTTCGCGCAGGTCGACATCGTGATCTACGCCGCGTGCGGCGAGCGCGCGGGCGAGGTGGTCGAGATGCTGCGCGAGTTCCCGGAGCTGCCCGACCCGCGCACCGGCCGGACGCTGATGGACCGCACGATCATCATCTGCAACACCTCGTCGATGCCCGTCGCGGCGCGCGAGGCGTCCGTCTACACCGCGGCGACGCTCGCCGCCTACTACCGGCAGATGGGGCTCGACGTGCTGATGCTCGCGGACTCCACCTCGCGCTGGGCGCAGGCGCTGCGCGAGCAGAGCGGCCGCCTCGAGGAGATCCCCGGCGAGGAGGCGTTCCCGGCGTATCTGGAGTCCGTCGTCGCGTCGTTCTACGAGCGCGCCGGGCGCGTGCGCCTGAACGACGGCTCGATCGGCTCCGTCACGATCGGCGGCGCCGTGTCGCCCGCGGGCGGCAACTTCGACGAGCCCGTGACGCAGGCGACGATCAAGGTCGTGGGCGCGTTCCACGGCCTCTCCCGCGCGCGCTCCGACGCGCGCCGCTACCCGGCGATCGACCCGCTCGACTCGTGGAGCAAGTATCCGGGCGTGTGCGACCCGGCGCTCGTCGCGAAGGCGCGCGGCGTGCTGCGCTCGGGCAACGACGTCGGGCAGATGATGAAGGTCGTCGGCGAGGAGGGCACGAGCATCGCGGACTTCGTGCTCTACCTCAAGGCCGAGCTCATCGACACGGCCTACCTGCAGCAGAACTCCTTCGATGCGGTGGACTCCGCGTGCTCCGCCGAGCGCCAGCGGCACGTCTTCGGCGTGCTGTGCGACGTGCTGGACGCGCCGATGTCCTTCGCGACGCGCGACGACGCGCGGACGTTCTTCCACCGGCTCACGCAGACGATGCGCGACTGGAACGGCACCGCGTGGGACTCCGACGACTTCCGCGCCGGCGAGGCCAAGGTCCGCGAGGCCGTCGCGTCCGTCGCGCCGTAGGCGTAGCGCTAGAGCGGGAAGACGTCCCCGAACGCGCCGGAGCGGCTGACGGGCAGGCCGGCGGCGCGCAGGTGCGAGGTGTCGCCCATGCACTGGCAGCGGAAGGCGGCGATCCCGGGCTCGCGCTCCTCGGAGTGCAGGACCGTCACG
>CAMNDA010000128.1 GCA_946534745.1 uncultured Verrucomicrobiota bacterium
GCGGTCCAGATTCCGAAGCCGCCGCCGGCGACCAGCACGCCGATCCGGTAGACGGACATCGCGAGGACGTAGCCGACGAAGAGCTGGAAGGCGATGGCGAACCAGCCCCACTTGCGCGAGCCCATCTCGCGGAACGTGACCGCGATCGCGACCATGCACGGCGGCACGAACAGGTTGAAGAGCATGAACGAGAGCGCGATGAGCCGCGGGAAGTCGCCGAACGAGGCGAAGAGCGCCTGGATCCGCGCCGCGGTCGAGGCGCCGGGCATGTTCGCGGCCACGAGCCCGAGCGTCGCGGTGGCCTGCTCCTTGGCGATCTCCGCCGAGACGGACGCCGCCACGCCCTGCCAGGTCCCGAATCCGAGCGGCGCGAGCAGCCACGCGAACCATCCGCCGACCGAGGCGAGGATGGAGCGCTCGATCTCCTCGTCCGCGAGGATCGAGAGGCCCCAGCTGAAGTGCATCACGAACCACAGGAACACGCACGCCGGGAAGATGATGCAGCCCGCCTTCCAGACGTAGGCCTTCACGCGCGTCCACGTGTGCCGCCAGACGCCCGAGACCGTCGGCATGTGGTAGGCCGGCAGCTCCATCACGAACGGCGCCGCGTCGCCCGCGAAGGCGCGCGTCTTCTTGAGCGCGATGCCGCCGAGGACGATGATCGCGATGCCGATGACGTCCATGAGCGGCGCCACGTACCACATCTGGCGGAAGAAGAGCGCCGAGAACATCGCGATGATCACGGTCTTGGCGCCGCACGGGATGAACGTCGCGAGGATGATCGTCATCCGGCGGTCGCGCTCGCTCTCGATCGTGCGCGCGGCCATCACGGCCGGCACGCCGCAGCCCTTGCCGACGATCATCGGGATGAAGCTCTTGCCGCTCAGGCCGAACTTGCGGAAGAGGCGGTCCATGATGAACGCCACGCGCGCCATGTAGCCGCAGTCCTCAAGGAACGCGAGGAAGAGGAACACGATCGCGATCACCGGCACGAAGCCGAGAACCGTGGCGACGCCGCCCCACGCGCCGTCGAGGACGAGGGACTTGACGGTCCCGCCGACGCCAATCCGGTCGAGCAGGCCGTCGAACACCGCGGTGAGCCCCGGCACGAACGCGCCGAACGCGGCGGGGTCGACCTCGGGCACCGCCTTGGATTCCTTGTAGCCCTCGTAGTCGCACGTCCATTCGAGCTGTCCGTCCGGGCCCTCGACGGGCTCGCCGGTCTCCTCGTCGTCGTCGAGCTTCACGCCCTCCGCGACGACGGTCGCAGCGAGCGCCTCGTCGATCTCGGCGCCCTCGCCGAGCTCCTCGAGCGGCTCGAAGCCCTCCTCTCCCTCGTGCTTGGCGTTGAAGGCCTCGACGTAGGCGCCCTCCCAGGCCTCCACGTTCTTCTCGTGGGGAGCGAAGGCCTCCTGCGCCTCCTCGTAGTCCATCCCCTTGTAGAAGCCGTCCTCGCGGCATTCGTGCGTGGTGAAGGGAACGTGCCATCCGTCCCCGCCGAGGAACTGGTCGTTGGCCCAGTCGGTGAGAATCGTCCCCGGACCGCCGTCCGCGACCGCGAGCCACCACATGACGCAGAGCGAGAGGACGAAGATCGGCAGAGCGAGGATGCGGTTGGTGACGATCTTGTCGACGCGGTCGGAGAGCGAGAGGTTGCCCTTGCGCGGCTTCTTCACGACCGCCAGGTCCGTCACGTGCTTCACGTAGGCGTAGCGCTGGTTGGTGATGATCGACTCGGCGTCGTCGTCCAGCTCCTTCTCGCAGTCCTTCACGTGCTCGTCCATGTGCGCGAGGACGTCCGGGTCGAGCGCCAGCCGGTCGAGGACCTTCTCGTCGCGCTCGAAGATCTTGATCGCGTACCAGCGCAGGTTCTTCTCCGGGACCTTGCCCTGGAGCGACTCCTCGATGTGCGCGATGGCGTGCTCGACGCTGCCGGTGAAGACGTGCGGCGCCTCGGACACGGCGCCCGCGCGCGCGGCCTCGACCGCGGCGTCGGCCGCCTCCTGGACGCCGTCGCCCTTGAGGGCGGAGATCGCGACGACCTTGCAGCCGAGCTCCTGGGAGAGCTTGCGCAGGTCGATCCGGTCGCCGTTGCGCTTCACGACGTCCATCATGTTCACCGCGACGACGGTCGGGATGCCGAGCGAGACCAGCTGCGTCGTGAGGTAGAGGTTGCGCTCGATGTTCGTGCCGTCGACGATGTTGAGGATCGCGTCGGGCTTCTCCTCCACGAGGTAGTTGCGCGCGACGACCTCCTCCAGCGAATACGGCGAGAGCGAGTAGATGCCGGGCAGGTCCTGCAGAACGACGTCCTTGTGGCCCTTCAGCCGGCCGTCCTTCTTCTCGACCGTCACGCCGGGCCAGTTGCCGACGTACTGGTTCGATCCGGTGAGCGCGTTGAACAGCGTCGTCTTGCCGCAGTTCGGGTTGCCCGCGAGCGCGAGGCGCAGGGCGCGGCCGCCCTCGTCCGCGGCGGCGGACGCCGCCGCGGACGGCGCCGCCGCTTCTGTTTTAAGGTCTTCGGACATGGATTGATCCCTTTTGGTTTGAAGTTAGTGGTTCGTGGTTGGAGGTTGGGAGAGAGTTTCGTCTCTCGTCTCGCGTCTCACGTCATCTTGTCGTCTTGTCGTCTCGTCGTCCTTCGATCGGGAGGGCGCGCGTCCCCGCGCGCCCGGGCGGCCGTCCGGCCGCCCTTCCTCGACCATCGACATCGTCGAAATCGCTAGGCGATTTCGACGATGTCGATGTCGTCCCTGCGCAGCGAGAGCTCGTAGCCGCGGACGGTGATCTCGATCGGGTCGCCCAGGGGCGCGACCTTGCGGATGTAGAGCTCGGTGCCTTTGGTGATGCCCATGTCCATGACGCGGCGCTTGAGCGCGCCCGTGCCGTGGATCTTGGCGACGGTTGCGGTGTCGCCGACCTTGCAGTCTCGGAGGGTTTTCATGTGGTCTTCAGGTGGGGTCCGGGGAGGGGCGTGCGCCCCTCCCCGTCCGTTGGTTCAGAACGCGAGCTCGACCGCGACGCCGCCGTAGAGCTGGGCGACGGAGTGCTTCGCCTCCTCGTCGGCGTAGTAGTGCGCGCTGTGGCGGAAGTGGCCGTTGAGGTGGTCGCTGTAGGCGATGTAGGGCGTGACCGAGAGGAAGTCCGCCGCGGCCCACTCGAGCTCGGCCAGGAGCGTCGTCTCGCGGAAGCCCCAGCTGTCGCACCCGAGGTCGTCGCCGTTGTACTTGTTGTTGGCGAGGCCCTCGATGAAGGAGAGCGTGAGCGCGAGGTCCGGCTCCTCCTCGTCGCCGACGAGGGCGAAGGTGTGCGAGAGCTCGAAGGTGTAGTACTGGCCGTGGATGCCGTCGAGCATCCACTCGCCGGTGACCGTCGGGGAGAGCGGGACGTCGTCGAGGCCGACCGAGGCGTGCAGGTAGCTCACGTGGTCGCTCCCGCCGTTGCCGCCCTGGTCGTACTCGTAGGTGTAGTCGCAGCCGAGCGTGACGCCGCCGACGGCCTCCGTGTCGAGCGTGTATTCGTAGCCGAGGATCGCGTCGATCTCCGTGTTCTCGCCGGCGTCGAAGCCGTCCTCCTCCGCGATGTCGGTCGCGTTGAAGATGCCGTCCACCTCGGCGGTGAAGCCCAGCCAGCTCGCCGCGGCGGAGAGCGTGTAGATCGACTCGGTGTTGTCGGGAAGGCCGCGGCTGATCTGGCGGGTGCACCAGTCGGCGCCGAGGGCGATTTCGGGAAGATCGGAATCCTCCTCGAGCTCCGCGGCCGGGGCGGCGGGATCCTCCGCGAACGCGGCGAGCGAGGCGGCGGCGAGAAGGGACGTGGCGATGCGTGTTTTCATGTTTGGTGGGTTGGGTTGGTTGTTGGTTGAAAAGGGAAAGGTCCGGATTCGACCGTCATTCAGCGTTCAGCATTCCGCATTCCGCATTCGGCATTAGACCATGATGCGGCCCGCGAGGTCGGCGCCGATGGCGACGCGGGAGTCGCCGACGCCGAGGATGACGTCCCCGCCGCCGGTCGAGACGACGGTGACGACGGCGCCGAGGACGAGGCCGAGCTCCTGGAGGTGCTGGCGGACCTTGTCGTTGCCCGTGATCTTCTTGATCTTCTGTTTTTCGCCGGCTGCGGCGAGCGCGAGGGGAAGCATGGGAAGGAGAGAGGTTAGAGGTAAGAGGTGAAAGGTTAGAGGTTGAAACGGTTGAAGGGGTTGAAAGGGTTGAAGAGGTTAAAGGGGCGAAGGGGAAGGAGGAACGGCGGTTCGGGGGCGGGTTCTAGCGGCCACTAGAAAAGTTAGTGGTGGCTAACGAGGGCGGGAGTCTACGCCCCGCGCCCCGCGAAGTCAAGCGAAAAATTTAGACGCGTCTAAAATTTTGCTTGACAATGTTAGTGGTGTCTAATATCCTCCCGGCCTGTCGCGAGAAACAAGCGCGATGGTCCGACCATGAAAGCACCCGGAAAGCACCTTCTCTCGAAACTCTTCCGCAACTGCGCCGAGCCCCGGGGCGCGCTGGGACGGCTGATGCTGCGGATGATGAACCGCGGCCACCGGCGCGTCTACGCCTGGACGTTCGACCACTGCCCGCTCGCGGACGGGATGCGGACGCTCGACGTCGGGTGCGGCGGCGGCGGGGCGATCCTGGAGCTCGCGCGGCGCTTCCCCGCGATCCGCGCGGACGCCGTGGACGTCTCGGAGGAGAGCGTGGCGATGTGCCGCCGGCGCGTGGCGGCGGCGGACATCGCGAACCCCGGCGAGATCATCCGGGGCGAGGCGGGCGCGCTCCCGATGGCGGACGCGACCTACGACCTGGCCTACGCCATCGAGACGGTCTACTTCTGGCCCGACCTGGTCGCCGGCCTCCGGGAGATGCTCCGCGTTCTCAAGCCCGGCGGGGCCGCGGCGGTCGCCGTCGAGTGCGCCGATCCCGTCGCCTCGCAGGAGTGGGTGGACCTTGTCGGGCGGATGGAGGTGCGGACCCCGGAGCAGATCGCGGAGGCCTTCCGCGAGGCCGGCTTCGCCGACGTTGCGTTCTTCCGCCAGGAAACCGGCCGCTCCGCGCTCTGCGGTCTGCACTGCATCGTCGGACGCAAGCCGGCGGGAGAGGCGGCATGAACGGCCTGGCGCATCCCGCTACCGCCGACGTCACGGGCGGAGGTGTCCTCGTCCTGCTGTGTTTCGGAGTCGTCCTGGCCTACGCGGTCTGGGCGGCGGCCGGGCACTTCCGCGGGCGCGGCGGCTGCTGCGGGGGCGGCGGCGCGGCACCGCCGCCCGTCCCAGACAAGGAGATCGGCCCCGTCGTCGCGCGATGCGAACTCGCGCTCGACGGCCTGCACTGCATGAACTGCGTTGGCCGCGTAAAGAAGGCGCTGAATGCCATTCCGGGCGTCGCGGCCGACGTCACACTCGACCCGCCGCGCGCTTTCGTCCGGACGGATCGCGACGTTCCCGCCGCCGCGATCCGCGCGGCCGTCGAGGCGGAGGGCTACCGCGTCGTCTCGATTCGTTGGCGCGAACGCGCAAGGTCAAGAAAAATTTAGACACCTCTAATTCGGCGCGCCTCGCTTCCCTTTGAGGCCCTTTCCTGCTAGAATGCGCGTCTTTCCGAAACGTTCCCGAACGGAGCACACGCCATGATCTCCTGGAATCCCGCCCTCCGCGGCCGCCACCTGCGCACGATGTCCGACTTCTCCGACGAGGAGATGATGGAGCTCGTCGACCTCGCCCTCGCCCTCAAGGCCCGCAAGGACGCGGGCGTGCGCGGCGACCTGCTGCGCCGCCGCAACATCGCCCTCATCTTCGAGAAGAGCTCCACGCGCACGCGCAACTCCTGCGTCGTCGCCGCGCAGGACGAGGGCGGCAACGCCCAGTATCTCGGCGGCCACGACACGCACTTCGGCCACAAGGAGAGCGTGAAGGACTCGGCGCGCGTCCTCGGCCGCCTCTACGACGGCATCCTCTTCCGCGGCTACAAGCAGGACACGGTGGAGCAGCTCGCCAGATGGAGCGGCGTCCCGGTCTGGAACGGCCTCACGGACGAATCGCACCCCACGCAGATCCTCGCGGACCTCATGACGCTCCGCCAGGCGTTCGGCGACATTCGCGGGAAGAAGCTCGTCTACATGGGCGACGGCCGCAACAACGTCGCCAACTCCCTCATGATGGGCTGCGCCAAGGCGGGCGTGAACTACGTGAACTGCACGCCGAAGGAGCTGCTGCCCGACCCGGCGCTCGTCGCGAAGGCGGCCGCGATCGCGGCGCGCCACGGCGCGACGGTCGCCGTCGAGAGCGACCCGAAGGCGGCGGTGCGCGGCGCCAACGCGCTCTACACGGACGTGTGGGTCTCGATGGGCGAGGAGGCGAAG
>CAMNDA010000129.1 GCA_946534745.1 uncultured Verrucomicrobiota bacterium
CGACCGCGCCGTCGGCCCTCGTCCAGCGCAGGTCGACCTCCGCGCCCGCACCGGCGTAGCGCCAGAACGCCTCATCCGCGCGCATCGCCGCGAGCTCCGCGCCGATCTCCGGGACGGAGAGCGGGCACGAGGGGACGTCGACGACCGTCTCGTTGTCGTCGCCGAAGTAGCCGAGGACGCGCCGCCCCGCGCCATCGCGCGCCGTGTGCATCGTGCACTTGTTGCGGTAGTGGAGCGCCTTCGGCGAGACGAACGGCTCCGCGAGGAGCGCGCCCGCGCCGGCGAGTCCCGCCTGGCGCACGAGGAAGTCGCGCAGCTGTTCGTTCTTCCACGCGAGCTCCGCCTCGTGGCGCGCGTGGCCGTAGACGCAGCCCGGGACGGGTGTGCCGTCCGGCAGGAGGCACTCGGGCTCCGCGAGACGGTCGGGCGAGGGCTCCAGGACGCGCACGAGCCGCGCCTTGCGGAAGGTCTTCCGCTCCTCGGTCACCTCCGCCTCGACGAGCTCGCCGGGGCAGGTCCCGGGCACGAAGCACACCGCGCCGTCCGGCGCGCGGGCCACGCCCGCGCCGCGGTAGGCGATGCGGTCGATGCGGAGGGCGATCATTCGCCGGCCTTGCGGACCGTGAAGCCGATCCAGTTGCGCGGCAGGTCGAAGACGATGCGGCCGTCCTTCACGGGAACCACGAGGTCCGCCGCATCGGTTCCCTTGCGCGCGTTGCGCTGGCAGGCGACGCGGGCCTCCGTCCAGCCGGCGGGCGCGTCGCAGACGATGGTGAGCGGACAGTCGTAGAGCAGGGGGAGGTTGCCTTCCTTGGCGGGGTCGAGGCCCGGGAGCAGGACGTCGTAGCCGTCCTCGGACGCCTTGAGGACCTGGAGCTTCGCGGCGTCGCGTTCGGTCGCGTACTTGTGCACGTCGATCGCGGAGCCGACCCAGAGGCGGCCGGCCTTCGCGCGGGCCTCGAGGTCGTCGAGCATCCTGCCGTGCTCCTCGAGGTCGAACGTGATCCAGTCGCCCCCGACGCCGTGGAAGATGAGCGACTCCCAGCCGCCGTTCCTCTCCGCGCGGTCGAACGCCTCGGCGGCGAGCGCGGCGGTCTTCATCCGGAAGGTCGGGTTCTGGCCGTCCTTGGGGCCGCCGACGTTGCCGCCGAAGTCGTGGCGCAGGACCTCGTGGTGCTCGGCGAGGACCTTCGCCTGCTCGTCGGGCTTCACGTCCCAGCGCACGGCGCCGGGCAGCGCGAACGAGAGCAGCGCGTCCTCCGGCAGCCCGGCGATCTTCCGCAGCATCGCGCCGTTGAGCGAGATCTCCTCGGCGAACTGCGCGGCGTTCGTGACGCCGCCGTGCGCCCACGTGTGGTCGCCGAGGAAGATCGTGTCCGGATGCTCCTTCGCGACGCTCCAGCGCGCGAGCTTCGGGTTCGCCGGATCGCCGCCGAACCAGTTGCAGCAGATGTAGAACGTGCCGGGCAGGCCGCGGCGGATCAGCTCGGGGACGGCGTTGTTGAACCCGGAGTCGAGGCCGTCGTCGTAGTAGAGCGAGACCGCGCCCTTCGCGTCGCCCTTCCACTTGGCGATGCGGACGGGCGACTCGTCGGCGGCGGCGGCGAGGACGGCAAGGCAGAGGGCGGAGGAGAGGAGGGCTTTCATGGCGAATGCTGAATGCTGAATGCTGGATGCTGAATGCTGAATGATGGTTGAAGGGTCATTCGCCGCAGAGCTGGGAGCAGAGGGCGCGAAGGCGGTCGAGGAAGAGGGACATGTGGGGGTCGGGCCAGACGGAGCGCGAGGTCCACTTGCGGCGGTCCATGCAGCCGCGGAGGTAGAGGAGGTTTTCGCCGGAGGCGGCCTCGTCGTCGTCCTCCGCGTTGCCGAGGAGCCAGGGTTTCTCGCGGGCGACGAGCCCCTCGACGGCGAGCGCGCCCGGGGAGCCCTCGGCGAAGAGGAACACGTCCGCGCCGGCGGACGGCCTCCGCGCCGCGGCGGGGCCGCCGAGGAGGATCGCGACGGCGAGCGGGCGCACGTGCGGGTCCTCGCGCGCCTCGCGGGAGAGGCCGGCGCCGCCGAAGGAGATCGAGGCGGCGACGGGCTCGCCGGGCGGGAGGACGTCGGCGGGCAGGACGAGCGCGCGGCGGGCGTCGTTTTCGGTGTATCCGGACGAGGTCGAGTCCGAGACCCAGACCGACGTGCGGCGCTCGTATTGCGGTTCGACCTCGACGCAGCCCGCCGCGAGCGCGGCGAGGGCGAGGAGCGGCGCGAAGCGCGCAAGGGGGATCGCTTTCATGCGGGGGATTATCGCAGACGCCCCGCCGGCGCGTCAATCCCGCGCCCCGGTTTTTCTCCGGAATGCGGAAAATCCGCGATTTTTCGCTTGCAAATGCGCCCGGAATATAGTAAACATTGCGCCAGTCCGCGCGACCAAGGGCCCGAGTGGGCGCCATCGGGCGGGCAACATCGAAAGGAAACACCACACCATGGCTCCCAAGAAAGAAATCAAGACCAAGGCCCAGATCGTCGCCGCGGTCGCCGAGAAGGCCGAGATCTCCAAGAAGCAGGCCGCCACCGCCCTCGACGCGCTCGTCGCGATCGCCTACGCCGGCGCGAAGGGCAAGAACGGCATCATGCTCCCCGGCCTCGGCAAGCTGATCCTCGTGAACCGCAAGGCTCGCATGGGTCGCAACCCCGCCACCGGCGCCCAGATCAAGATCCCCGCGAAGAAGGTCGTCAAGTTCCGCGTCGCCAAGGCGGCGAAGGACGCGATCCTCGCGAAGTAAGGACCTCGGGAGGATTTCCCACGGGGCGCGCACCTCGCGGTGCGCGCCCTTTCCTTTTCCCATGACCGAAGAGTCCTTCCTCCGCTCCGGGCGCCTCGCGCTCGACACCGAATTCGTCTGGACGAAGACCTACTACGCCCGGCTCGGCCTCGTGCAGGCCGCCGCGTCCGGAGGCCTCGACGTCGACGCGGCGCTCCCGCTCGCCGCGATCCCGTTCCGCGCGAAGGACGGCGCGGAGGCGCGCGCGCGGCTCTACGATCCGCTGCGCTCCGACCCCGCGCCGCTCGGCGCCGCGCTCGCGAGCGAGGGGACGGTCAAGCTCTTCCACGACGCGCACCAGGACCTGCAGCACCTCGCGCGCTGGACCGGGTGCGCCGCGCCGAGGTCCGTCTTCGACACGCGCGTCGCCGCGGGCTTCTGCGGCCTCCCGTCGACGCTCTCGCTCGCCGCGCTCGTCGAGGCGACGTGCGGCGTCGCGCTGCCCAAGACCGAGACGCGCACCGACTGGTGCCGCCGCCCGCTCTCGCCCGAGCAGCTCGAGTACGCGGCGCAGGACGTCGTCTACCTCGAGGACGCCGCGCAGGAGCTGCTGCGCCGCGCTCGCGAGGCGGGGACGGCGGCGTGGATGTTCGAGGAGATGGCGCGCCACGACGACCCCGCGCTCTACGCCGAGGCGCCGGACGCCGACGCGTGGAAGCGGGTGCGCCACGTGCCGCCGCAGGTCGCGCGCAGCGCGGAGGCGATGCGCCGCCTGCGCGCGCTCGCCGCGTGGCGCGAGCGGACGGCGCGCGAGCGCGACCTCCCGCGCAAGTGGGTCGTCGCCGACGAGGCGCTCGCCGCCGTCGCGGCGCGTCCGCCCGCCTCGGCGCGCGACCTGCCGCCGCGCGCCGTGCCGGCCTCGTTCC
>CAMNDA010000130.1 GCA_946534745.1 uncultured Verrucomicrobiota bacterium
GAGCCGGGTCCGGGCGGCGCCGCGATGCTCTGGAGCGACCTGCCGGCGGGCGCCTCCCCCGCCGCGATGCAGCGCGCCTTCGAATCCTTCTGCGACTCCTGCGACTGGTGGCTGGAGCGCGTCGGCGAGCTCTCCGAGCCCGAGCCGGAGATCCCCCCGATGATGATCCGCCCCTAGCGCGAACCCTTTCACACGTCCAACCCGTTTCCCGATGAAGCGAACCTTCTCCCCGCTCCCCGCCCTCGCCCTCGCCGTCGCGCTGTTCGGCTGCGCGACCGACCCGCCGCCCGGAGCGGCGCCCGCGCCGGAAGGCGAGCCGTCCTCGGTCTCCCTCGTCATGCGGGAGATCGATCCCTCCACGCCCGAGGACATCGCGCTCAACCCCGCCACGCGCCTCGTCGACGTTCCGGTGGCGCCCGATCCCCGCGCGGAGGGCGAAGACGGGGCGAGCGCTCCGGTCGAGCCGCCCGCCGCAGACGTCGCGTCCGCGGAGGTCGCGGAGGCCGCCGGAGACGACCTGCTCGACACGCCGACAGACGCGGAAACGAAATCGCACGCGGAGGCCGCGGAGGAGAAGACCCACGCGGAGGTCGCGGAGGCCGCGGAGGAGAAGATCCACGCGGAGGCCGCGGAGGAGAAGACCCACGCGGAGGTCGCGGAGAAAGCCGAAGGCCCGGCCCTTGCGGCCACCGGCGGAGGGGGGCCGGCCAAGCGCCTTGAAGCGGACATGGAGGAGCTGCTCCGGGACATCGTCGGCTCGGAATGGTTCCGCAAGTGGTTCCGGGAGCATTTCGCCGAGTTCCGGAGCGCTCTCTCGGACATCGTGGACAAGGCGACCGGCGGAGCGGCCGCCGCGCCGACGGAGCCCGCCGCCGCGCCCGAGATCCCGTGGAAGGCCGAGACCTACTCGCTCGTCGCGCGGTCGATGGACCTGCGGCAGGTGCTGGAGACCTTCGGCGTGGCGCAGGGCGTCTCGACGATCCTCTCCGACTCCGTCCGCGGCTCGCTCTCGGGCGAGTTCGCCGACGTGCCGTGCGGCGAGTTCCTCGACCGGCTCTGCTCGCTGCACAACCTGGCCTGGTACTGGGACGGCGCGACGCTCTGGATCTACGCCGCCAGCGAGATGCAGACGATCCTCCTGGACCTGCGCTACATGAAGGCCGGCGAGGTGCGCGCGATGCTCGCCGAGCTCGGGGTCGAGGACCCGCGCTTCCCGCTCAAGACCGCGAGCAAGGACGAGCTGATCATGGTCTCCGGCCCGCCGCGCTACGTCGGGCTCGTCGCCGAGATGATCCAGAAGGCGGACGTGCTGCGCGAGCGCCGGACCTTCAACGAGATCGAGACGCGCATCTTCCCCCTGCAGAACACGTGGGCCGACGACGTCTCGTTCAGCGCCGGCTCGCCCGAGTCGAGCGGCTCGATCAAGGGCGTCGCCGCGATGCTGCAGCAGATCGTCGGCAAGCTCTCCGCGCCGGGCGCCCGGGCCTCGGGCGACACGAACGCCCCCACCGCGTTCCAGCCGCTCATCACCGCGGAGAACCGCCTCAACGCGGTGGTCGTCACCGACGTGGCGCCGCGCATGCCCCTCTACGAGCGCCTGATCCGCGAGCTCGACGTGCCGCAGAAGCTTGTCGAGATCGAGGTCACGGTCGTGGAGATGACCCGCAACGACGCGCTCGACTGGCAGCTCTCGCTCGCCGCGGCCGGCCGCCACGGCGACCGGGTCTCCGGCGCCGCCGGGCAGAACGCCGCCAACCTCTTCGGCGCGCAGGACCTCGGCGGCCGCGGCCTCGCCGGCGCGCTCTCCTACCTCGGCAGCAAGCTCGAGGCGCAGGCCTCGCTCACCGCGCTGCGCGACAAGGGCCGGGCCCGCAACATCTCCCGCACCACGCTCCTCACGGTGAACAACCTCTCCGCCGAGCTCTCCGACCAGCAGAGCTACCACGCCCGCGTGATCGGCACCGAGGTGGCGGAGCTGGCGACCGTCTCCGCCGGCACCACGCTCCAGGTCAAGCCCCGCATCATGCGCCAGGCGGAGCCGGGCGCCCCGTCGCGCATCTGGCTCACGATCTCGCTCGAGGACGGCGGCTTCGAGAGCGTCGCCGTCGACTCGATGCCGATGACGCGCTCCTCGACGCTCGACACGCAGACCTCGGTCTACGAGGAGGACACGATCGTCCTGGCGGGCTACCTGCGCGACATCGAGGAGACGGCCGGCTGGGGCATCCCCTACCTGCGCGACCTGCCGCTCATCGGCTGGCTCTTCGGCGGACACTCCTCCAAGACCGAGACCGTCCAGCGCCTCTTCCTCATCTCCCCGCGCATCGTCGACCCCGACGCCGAGGACCTCGCCCGCATCCAGGCCATGCGCCTGCGCGACCTGGAGGCGATGGAGGACCTCGACGAGGACGCGCAGGATCTCGACGAGGTCCGCGAGCTGCGCGAACTCGACCGCCAGGAGCGCCGCGAGCGCCGCCAGGACGCGCTCGACGAGCGCCTCGAGCAGCGCAGGCGCGAGCTGAAGCGCGCCCGCGAGGAGCGCGCCCGCCTCCGCAAGGAGCGCGAGGCGGAGCGCGAGGACGTGGACCGGCGCGGAGGCTGCCTCCCGTGGTAATGGAGCTCTCCAGCGGATTCGCCGTCGTCGGCCCGGGCGCGTGGCTCTTCGGAGCCGCGCAGCCCGCGGCCGTCCGCGGCACGCTGAGGGTTCGCGGGCTGAAGGGCTTCGTTTGCCCGGACCGCGGCGCCCTTTCGCGCGGAGAGCTGTCGGCGGAG
>CAMNDA010000131.1 GCA_946534745.1 uncultured Verrucomicrobiota bacterium
TGCTCGCCGCGTGGACCGCGTTCCTCCTGATCGGCGCCGGCGTGGCCAGCCTCCCCGGGACCGAGCGTCCGTCCGGCGCGGGCATCTGGCTCGTCGTCGCCGTCTTCCTGGCCGCCGAGGCCTGGCTCGTCGTCGCCACGGTGCGCCATTTCCTCCGCCGCCGCGGGCCGCACCTGCGGATCGACCTCGGCGGCGCCGCGCCGCGGCCCGGCGAGCCCGTCGCGTTCTCCTGGCGCGTCGAAGGGATCGCCTGGAACCTGCGCAGCCTCTGCCTCGAGCTCGTCGGCGTCGTGCCCTCGCCCGACCAAAACGGCCACCGCGAAACCATCCGCTATGACGAAGTCCTCCGCGAGACGCTCTTCGAGACAACCGACTCCCGCCGGGCCGCGCGCGGCGAGGGCTCCTTCACGATCCCCGCCGCCCTGCCGGACGGCATCGACCCCCTCTCGGTCGACTGGACGCTCGTCGCGACCGGCGAAGTGGCCGGCGGCCCCTCCCTCCGCGACGAGCTCCCCGTTCCCGTCGCCGAACGATAGCCCTCCCCCACCCCGCCACGCAAGGAACGAAACGACGATGAACCCAACCACGGAACACACCGAAGACACGGAAAACGCCGCGCCCGCGCCCTGGCATAGCCGCTGGTACTCCGCCGCGAAGCGCGGCGGGCTGACCGTCATCGCGTCGTGCCTCGTCTCGGAGGCGCTGACCATCCTCTCCGCCTTCTTCCGTGGGAGCCCCGGGATGTTCGTCCGGCTCGACTGGCTTTTCCTGCTGGCGCCGGTCGTGGCCGCCGCGTGGGGATTCCTCGCGCCCCGCAAATACGCGCAGAAGCCGCCCCTCCGCGTTCGGGTGGAGGTGTTTGCGCTGGCCGTGTTCCTGATCACGGCATTCATCGGGCTCTTGACGGCCGCGTGGTTCTTCTTCCATTCCTCGGAGAAGGAGTTTCGCGGCGAGGCGTTCACGCCGGAGGTCTGGAGCTTCTGCCACGACCGTCTCCATCTCGCGCCGGACGCCGACCTGCGTCCCGCCGGGTTCCTTCTGGGCGGCTTCCAGGACAAGTTCGTGCAGGCGAAGTTCCTCACGGGCGAGCCCGACCCCGCGCGGCTCTTCGATACCAACGCCGTCGACCTCTCCGACGTGCGCCCCGGCGGTTACGCGGCGAACATCGATCTCCCGTCGGACAACGGGCGCGGCCGTTCCAGCGGCCCGCGGTGGTGGACGCCGGCGGGCGAGCACGCCGTGTCCGGACGCGCCCGCTTCCGGGACGAGGACGCCGACCGCCGCGAATGCATGTACATCGCCGTCGACGCCCTGCCCGACGGCGACCACGCGCTCTACATCTTCTGGTTCGAGTCCTAGCCCCGCCCCCTAGCCCCCGCCCGCTCCTCCCCTTCATTGTCCACCAACCCCCAATGCCACCAGTGTCCACCAACATCAATGTCAATGCCAATTCCCAGCCGCCGCCCGACCGCGCGGCATTGATATTATCATTGACCATTGACGATTGATGGACAATGAGAGTTTGTGGACAATCCCACACCCCGCCACACGAAAGCGCAACGACCATGAAACGCCCGCTCCTCCTCCTCGCGCCGCTCGCCTTGTTCTCCGGCGGGTGCTGCCTTCTTCCGATCCCCGTCTACTACACGCACGGCCCCGGCGTGGAGGGGAAGGTGCTGGAGGCCGGGACGGACCGACCGATCCCGGGCGCGACGGTCGTGGTCCGATCCGGGGCCGGAAGCGACAACTGTCCAAATCGCACCGCCGTGACAAAACCGGACGGCACCTTCCGCATCCCGGCGGACTGGGACATCCATTTCGGCGTCTGGGCGGCCTCGCCGTCGAGCGGAACTTGTCTTCCGTTCGCCCTCTTCCAGGACGGGGACGGGATTTCACGATGGTTCTTCAACATCTCGATCGAGGCCGAGGGATTCGAGGACTTCTTCGGTGACAACTATCCGCCCTTTTCACCCTCCGAGAACACCTCAAAGATTCCCTCCGATGGCGTCTACCGTCTCCGTCCGTTCAATCCGGCCTTCGCCCTCGGCACGGCGAGCCCCGCGGAAGAAAAACACGCAGAGAACGCAGAGAGCGCAGAGCCCGCCAAACCCTAGCCCGCCGCTTCCTTCCCCTCCCCCGAAAGCACAACGACCATGGAACTGCCATTCGAGTTCGAACCGTCCAATCTTTCTGGAACCATCATTACGGTGCCTGCCGGCGTGACGGAGAAGAATGCCCTTTTCTCGTTCTATGCGGACGCATTTAACTTTCCGGAGTATTTCGGGTTCAACTGGGATGCGCTCGAGGAATGCTTGCGCGATTTGGAAAACTGGCATCCCGAAGGGCAAACCTTCAGCATCGTTCATCAGGACATCCCGTTGATTTCGTCGCCACACGACGCAGGAGTGTACCTAGCCATTCTACAGGTTGCCCTTGCGGAGGAGCCGCTTATCAAGCAAGTGGTATTTCCTCCGAAAGATTCCGAAGTCGTTCAATCCTTGCTCCTCGGATTCCTGAAGAATGAAATCTGAAATCCTATTCCACGAGCGGCGAAGCCGCGACGACCGGCCGG
>CAMNDA010000132.1 GCA_946534745.1 uncultured Verrucomicrobiota bacterium
CTCGCCGCCGAGAAGGCCAAGAGCATGTTCTTCTCGATGGTGAGCCACGACATCCGCACCCCGCTCAACTCCATCATCGGCTTCTCCGAGATGCTGCGCGACGGCGTCGCCGACCCGGCCGAGCGCGCCGACCACGTCGAGAACATCCTCTTCAGCTCCCACACGCTGCTCGCGCTCGTGAACGACGTGCTGGACCTCTCCAAGCTCGACGCCGAGAAGATGAAGTTCTCCTACGCGCCGTGCGACTTCCCCGCCCTGCTCGGGCGCGTCGCCGCCTCCTTCCGCATCCAGACCGCGCGGAAGGGGATCGGGCTTCGCGCCGACTGCGGCGCCATGCCGCGCCTGCTGCTCGACGAGGAGCGCCTCCGCCAGGTCCTCGTGAACCTCGTCGGCAACGCCGTGAAGTTCACCGACGAGGGCTCCGTCGAGCTGCGCGCCGCGTTCGCGCCGGACCCGGCCGCGCCCGGCCGCGGCGAGCTGCGCTTCTCGGTGCGCGACACGGGCGTCGGCATCGCCCCCGAGGACCAGCCCCGCGTGATGGAGCCCTTCGTCCAGGTCGGCGCCGGAGGCGCCTCCGGCGGCACCGGCCTCGGGCTGCCGATCTGCCACCGCCTGCTCCTGCGCATGGGCGGGCGGCTCGACCTGGAGAGCCGGCCCGGCGAGGGCTCGACCTTCACCGCCGTGCTGCCCGGCGTCGAGACGGCGCCGGAGCCCGGGGCCGCCCCCGCCGGGGCCGCGGGCGCCGCGGCGCCCGCGCCGCCGCCGGCCCCGGCGCGCCCCGTCCGGTCGGTCCTCGTCGTGGACGACGTCCCGGTGAACCTCCTGGTCGAGCAGGCCATGCTCAAGCGCGCCGGAATCGCGGACGTCGAGACGGCGCCCTCCGGCGCGGCGGCGCTCGAGGCGCTGGAACGGCACGGCCCCTTCGACCTCGTCCTCTCCGACCTGTGGATGCCGGAGATGGACGGCTACGCGCTCTGCGCGCGCCTCCGGGCCGACGCGCGGTGGAAAGGGCTTCCGGTCTACGCCGTCACGGCCGACGTCGAGGCCCGCAAGGCCGCCCTGGAGCGCGGCTTCGACGGCCTTCTCCTCAAGCCCCTCACCGCCGAGGCCCTCGCGCGCTTCCTCGCGGCCGCCGGCCGGTAGCGACCGCCCCTCGCCCGCAAAGGCGGCGCTTTCCGCCGCTGCGCCGTTCTGCTAGAATCGCGGGGCATGACACGCACACTCTCCGCCCGCCGCTGCGCCTGGCGCGGCCTTCTGCTCGACGAGGCGCGGCACTTCTTCGGCAAGGACGCCGTGAAGGCGCTCCTGGAGCGCATGGCGGAGCACGGCCTGAACGTCTTCCACTGGCACCTTACCGACGACCAGGGCTGGCGGCCGGGCGTCGTGCGGCGCGAGAAGGACGCCTTCCAGCGCCGGCTCAAGGAGAACGGCGTGGACGCCGTCGTCTCCGGCAACGGCGGCTGCGGCCTCTGCACGCCGAAGGAGACGGGCTCGTGCATCGCCGCCGAGGCGCTCGGCATCCCCTCCGCGATGATCGCCGCTCCGGGGTTCGTGAAGCAGGCGAAGGCGACCGCCGCCGCGGCCGGGCTCGCCGAGCTGCGCGTCGCGGAATACCCCGGCGCGTTCGCGAGCCACACGGGCGAGGAGCTGCTGGAGAACACGCGCAAGGTCCTCTGGCCGCAGGTGAAGGCCGCGCTCACCGGTGATTCTAGCGCCTCTCGAACCGCTAGCGCCTCTAGAACCGCTAGCGATACTAGCTCCTCGACGCTCTCCTTCGAGTCCTACGACGAGTTCGCCCGCGTCTTCCTCGATTCCGGCTGGACGGACGGCCTCCCGGTCGCGCCGCCGACGCCGGAGCGCGTGGCGGAGTTCCTGAAGTTCACCGACCGCGCGCCGGACGGCGCGTGGCGGGGTGCGGACCCCGCCACGCGCCCCTCGTGGCGCCGTCCCGGCGGTCGCCCCCCGCACCGTCCCCGGCCGCTCCCGTGACGCGCCAGGCCAGTCAAGCGCCGGGACAGCCACGCCATCCCGCATTGCCGTCGTGCGGAAAAGCACGGCTTTGCGGCCGGGCCGCCGTTCTGATAGAATGCGCGGCACAGCAGCGAACGGAGAAAACCATGCGAGAACCATCCGCCCGACCCCGCCAGTCCCTCCATTCCAAAGGGAGAGGAGACACGTCCGTCCCGGCTTCCGGCGGCGCTCCGGACCGCGCCGCCCCGCCGGCCGGCGCAATCAACGTGCTGGACCTCGGCGTCCGCAACGACGGCACGGAGGACGTCTCGGCGATCGTCAACCGCCACACGGCCGACCACGCGCTCTTCTTCCCCGCCGGCGTCTACCGGGTCGCCGCCCCCATCTTCGCCAAGAACCCGCTTTTCGGTGAGGGGTACGCCCGCGCCCCGCAGGCGGACGGGACGCATACCTGGTTCCTGTCGGAAATCGAAAACGACGGGACGGACATCGCCTCCGAAACCGGCGTCGTCGTTCTGGGCGGAAGCGGCCGCTTCACCGTCTCCAACCTCAACATCGTCTGCCACAGCCGCGAGTGCGCCATCCTCGTGAACCCCTGCGTCCAGGACGGCCCCGTCTTCGTGGAGCGCGTCGGCCTCTTCGACGTCCGCGGCTACGGCATCCTCGCCTGCAAGGCCGACGACGTCCCCGGCTTCGCGTCGCGCCCCCTCTTCCTCGACAATCTCACCATCTTCGGCGCGGAGGACCATCCGTTCCCCTCCGTCGGCATCCACATCGGCGGGCGCATCGGCGACAACCGCCTCTCGAACGTCGAGATCATGGGGACGCGCATCGGCATCCACCAGGAGGCCTCCTTCGTCTACGCCGACAACCTGCACGTCTGGACGGGCTGCCTCTCCGATCGCGACGACGGCGTCTGGTGGGAGACGACGCGGGGGCTCGTCCTCGGCAAGGGCGACGCGAACTTCATGGGCTCCAACGTCTACATCGACACCGCCTTCGCGCTCGTGGAGCTCACCTCGAACCGCAACACGCTCTCCATCCAGAACTTCATGTCGTGGGACGACGGAACCGCGCGCGGGTGCAAGCGCGCCGACGCCCGCGTCTTCCTCGTGCCGGACGACCTTGCCGAACCGCCGAACGTCCACCTCTCCGGCGGCCTCGTCTACGTCGCCGGCGACGACGCCCATCCGGGGCGCACCGCCAGCCTTACGGCGCCCGGCCCGAACGCGCGGGTCGAGAACGTCCGGATCCTCTCGGCCTACTCCTTCCGCCGCGAGAACTTTCGCCGCCTGACCTTCCTCGAGAAGGACACGCCCCACTACCGTATGCGCTGCGGAGCCGCGCCCGAGGCGCGCGAAATCCTCGTCGCGGCCGTCGTGGCCGAAGCGGAGGACGGCTGCTGCGCCTTCGCCTGCGCGACGGACGGCGGCGCCTTCGCGCGCATCCGCGTCGAGCGCGACGCAGGCGCGACGGCCGTCGTCTTCGAGGAACGCCGGCGGGACGACCTCTTCCGGGCCGAGGTGTCAGACGGCTTCGTCAAGGTCTTCGCCGCCGTCGCCCCGGGCCGCGCCCTGGACTGCTCCGTCGACACCGCCTACGCGACGCGCCTTTGCTTCCCGATCGACCTCGGGGTCCTGAAAAGCTTTCCCGACTGCGCGCCTCGCCGCGAGATTCGCGGAAAGAACATCGCCGCGACAGGGCCGAAGGCGTGACCCCCTCCTGGGAACGGCTCCGCACGCGCCTGGCCGGGTCCAGGTTCCGGTCGCGGTTCAAACTCGCCGACGCCGACCGGGCCTATGTCGCGCGCGCCGGGTGGGAGACGCTCCGCTCGCAGGCGGAGACGATCGTCCGCGAACGGCTTGCGCCGGCGTCACCAAGGAACGACGGCCGCCAGACGCCCATGCGAGGGCATCCCGTGTTCATCGCGCAGCACGCCACCGCGACCTGCTGCCGGGGGTGCCTCTTCAAGTGGCACGGCATCCCGGCGGGACGTCCGCTCTCCGATGAGGAGGTCGAGCACGTCGTTTCATGTCTCCTCGCCTGGATTCGCGAGAAGGCCGGCGACCTGTCGGGGTTCCCCGTTCAAACGACGCTGCCGATCTGACGGTCAGTGCGATCCGAACGCCTCCTCCGTTGCGAGGACGGCGTTGCGGCAGCACTCGGGGCATTCGCAGAGTACGCGGCCCGTGTCGCGGCCCTTGAGGTCCTTGCAGATGGTGGCGCCGCACTTGGCCCGGAAGCGTTCGTGGATGTCGCGGGCAAGTCGCACGGCCTCCTGCCTCGTGGCGGTGCGGTGGCCGGCCACGATGCCGGCGGCGACAAGGGCGCCGCAGGTCGCCTCCATCGTCCCCATGCCGACGGCGAAGCCCGCGCCGACCCGGCGCAGGGCGTCCGCGTCCATCGGGAGGAGGTCGGCGTAGGAGAGCAGCACCGACTGGCAGCAGTTGGCGGTTCCGGACTTCTTGAGGGATGCGGCCTTCTCGCCGCGCTCTTCGGGTGTCATGGCGCGCATCATACCACACCGCCGCCGCCGGCGAAAGCCCGGCTTTGCGCGCGAGGGGACGTCACTTTCGCCGACCGCGCCCGGCTTTGCGGCCGGGCTGGCATTCTGGTAGAATGCGCGGCATGAACACCGTCACCCTCGGACGCACGGGGCTGCAGGTTCCCCAGAACGGCTTCGGCGCGCTGCCGATCCAGCGCATCCCCAAGGCGGACGCCGTCCGCCTCCTCCGCCGCGCGTTCGAAGGCGGCATGCGCTACTTCGACACGGCCCGCGCGTACTCCGACAGCGAGGAGAAGGTCGGCGAGGCGTTCGCGGGCGGCCTGCGCGACGAGATCGTGCTCGCGACGAAGACGATGGCGAAGACGCCGGAGCTCCTCCGCGCCAACCTCGCCGACTACCGCCGCGTCCTCGCCGGGGACGTGAAGGTATGAAGCTCGGACTCGTCCTCGAAGGAGGCGGGATGCGAGGGCTGTTCACGGCCGGCGTCCTGGACACGCTCTACGACATGGGCGTCCGCTTCGACGGCATCATGGGCGTCTCGGCCGGCGCGGCGTTCGGCTGCAACTACAAGTCGCACCAGCCGGGGCGCGTCCTGCGCTACAACCTCCGCTTCTGCCGCGACCGTCGCTACTGGGGGCTCGGCTCGCTCCTGCGCACGGGCGACATCTTCAATGCCGAGTTCTGCTACCGGACGCTGCCGAAGGTTCTCGACCCCTGGGACGGCCCCGCGTTCGAGGCGGACCCGACTCCGTTCTGGGCTGTCGCCACGGACGCGGACACCGGGGAGCCGGTCTACCCGAAGCTGGAGAAGGCCGACGAGGCGGCCTGCGACTGGATCCGGGCTTCCTCGTCGATGCCGGTCGTCTCCCGGCCGGTATGCATCGGCGGTCGGCGGTATCTCGACGGCGGAATCGCCGACTCGATTCCCCTGCCGAAAATGCAGTCGCTCGGATTCGCCCGCAACGTCGTTGTCCTCACGCAGCCGGCGGGCTACCGCAAGGGTCCGGCGCGGCTCTGGCCGTTCCGCCCGTGGCTGCGCCGCCAGCCCGCCGTAGAGGTCGCGCTGAGGCGTCGCCCGGAGGAATACAACCGCGCCGTCGACTTCGTGGAGGCGGAAGAGAAGAAGGGCGGCGCATTCGTGTTCCGTCCGCCGGCGAAGCTGCCCATCGGCCGTTTGAGCCGCAGCAGGAAAGCCGTCCAGGCGGCCTACGACATCGGAAGGGAGACGGCCATGCGGAGTCAGACCGCACTTCGCGACTGGCTT
>CAMNDA010000133.1 GCA_946534745.1 uncultured Verrucomicrobiota bacterium
GGAGAAGGAGAAGCTCGCGGGCGAGAGGCGGTCGTAGACGATCCCGCAGTCGGGGCAGCAGAAGCGGTCCGACTCCTCCAGGAGCTCCTCCGCGCCGTCAGGGCGCTGGAGCAGGACCCGGATCTCGCCGCCGCTCCGCTCCATCGCGAGCTGGACCGAGTCGGCGAGGCGCGTGCGGATGCCGTCCTTCGCGACGAGGCGGTCCACCACCGCGTCGATCTCGCGGGCGGCGTCCGCTTCCTCGCGCAAGACCTCCTCGATCATCCGCACCGCGCCGTCGATCCGCACGCGGACGAACCCCGACTGCACGGCCTCGGCGAGATACGCGCCTCCGTCCCGCGCCCTTCGGCCCGCGCCCCGCGACGGTGCGACCGTTCGACCGTTCGACCGTTCGACCGCCTCCGGCGGCCTGCGCAGCATCGGCGACATCACGGTCATCCTCGTTCCCTCCGGCTCGCGCAGGAGGCGCTCCGCGAGGGCGCCAGGGGAGACGGAGCGCACGACGCGCCCGCAGCGCGGGCAGTGCGGCGTGCCGAGGTGGGCGAAGAGCAGGCGCAGGTGGTCGTGGAGGTCCGCCGCGGTGGCGAGCGTCGCGCGCGGGCCGGGCGCGCCGGCGAACTGCCCGACGGCGATCGCGGGCGCGAGGCCGCCGACGAAGTCCACGTCGGGGCGCGGCAGCTTCTCCAACAGGGCGCGCACGCGGGCGGGGAGGCTCTCGAGGTAGCGGCGCTGGCCCTCGGCGAAGAGCGTGTCGAAGGCGAGGGAGCTCTTGCCGGAGCCGGAGAGCCCGGTCACGACCGTGAGTCGCCCGCGCGGGATGCGGCACGAGACGTCGCGCAGGTTGTGCTCGCGCGCGCCGCGGACCTCGATCCAGTCCCCCTTGGACCCCGCCACGGCGCTACTCCTTCGTGAAGACCGTTACGGGGACGTTCTTCTTGCGCCCCCACTGGCGCGCCTCGCGCGCAGACGAGAACCAGAGGTCGAGCCGGTGCGGACCCTTGATCGCGCCGCCGCGGTCCTCGACCGTGGCGTAGCCGTAGCCGGGAACGTAGAGGACGGTGCCGAACGGGTAGAACTTCGTGTCGGCGGCGGCCGTGCCACGGTGCGCGCGCGTGCCGCTCGCGGTGATGCCGACGGCCTTCGGCTTGCCCTTGTTGGGGCCGCTCGCGATGACGGGGCGGCCGTACCAGTTGCGCTTCCAGTTGCACGACTCGGGGCCGGAGTCGTAGCCGGTGACCTCCATCGAGACCGTGCGCTTCGCCATCCCGTCCACCGACTGGCGCCCGGCGAACGTCCGGCACCCCTCCATCGAGAGGAACGCGAACGCGGCGACCGCGACCGCGGCGAGCGCGAGCGCGCGCTGCGCCCAGCCCGAGACGCCGGAGAGAATGTCGACCAGACGGTTCACGGAGCGGGATTCTAGCAGAACGGGCGCGGGACGGCAAACCGTCCCGCGCCCGTTCGCGAAAAGCGCCCGGGGCGCTAGCCCTGGCCGAGCATGCGGAAGAGCAGGCCCGCCGCGACGGCCGAGCCGATGACGCCCGCCACGTTCGGGCCCATGGCGTTCATCAGCAGGAAGTTCGTCGGGTCGGCCTCGAGGCCCACCTTGTTCGAGACGCGCGCCGCCATCGGGACCGCCGAGACGCCCGCCGAGCCGATGAGCGGGTTGACCTTCTCCTTGACGAAGAGGTTCATCAGCTTCGCCATGAAGAGGCCGCCCACGGTGCCGATGCCGAACGCGACGACGCCCAGGATCATGATGCCCGCGGTCTGCCCCGTCACGAACTTCTCGGCCGCGAGCTTGGAGCCCACGGAGATGCCGAGCAGGATCGTCACGATGTTGATGAGCGCGTTCTGCATCGTGTCGCTCAGGCGGTCCACGACGCCGCTCTCGCGCGCGATGTTGCCGAACATCAGGGCGCCCATGAGCGGCACGGCGCTCGGGAGCAGGAGGCCGCAGAGGATGACGACCGTGAGCGGGAAGACGACCTTCTCGATCTTCTTCACCGGACGCAGCTGCTTCATGTGGATCTTGCGCTCGGCCTCGGTCGTGCAGAGCTTCATGAGCGGCGGCTGGATGACCGGCACGAGCGCCATGTAGCTGTAGGCCGCCACGGCGATCGGCCCGATGAGGTCGGGCGCGAGCTTGGTCGTGAGCCAGATCGAGGTCGGGCCGTCCGCGCCGCCGATGATGCCGATCGACGCGGCCTGCTCCAGCGTGAAGTGGATGCCGGGCACGAACTGGTCGAGCACCACCGCGCCGATGAGCGCGGAGAAGATGCCCAGCTGCGCGGCCGCGCCGAGGAGCAGCATCTTCGGGTTGGCGATGAGCGGGCCGAAGTCCGTCATGGCGCCGACGCCGAAGAAGATGAGGATCGGGAAGAGGCCCGTGTCGATGCCCGCCTGGAAGATGCAGGAGAGGAAGCCGCCGGCCGTGACCTGGCCGCCGACCATCTGCAGGCCGCCGTTCACGATCAGGCCGCCGGTCATCATCGTGGGCGTGGTGACGCCCGCGAGCGGGATGTTCGCGAGCAGGCCGCCCATGCCGATCGGGAAGAGCAGCAGGGGCTCGAAGCCCTTGACGAACGCCAGGTAGATCAGGAACACGCACACGAAGATCATCAGGAACTGGCCCAGGCCGTAGGGCATGCCGAAGAGCATGTGCACGGGGTGGCCCTTGATGAACTTGCCGTTCGCGTCGTAGTAGCCGGTCGTGACGCCGTAGTGCAGCGCGCCGTCCTCGCCGACGAGCGCGGCGGGGGTGGTGTTGCCGTCCTTGTCGTACTTCGGTCCGGCGGCGTCGATCTCGCCGACGCCGGTGGCGCGGGTGTCGACCGCCCAGTCGCGGGGCTCGGCGGTGAGGAAGCCGTAGATGCCGGAGTCCTGCCACATGCCGGCGGCGCGCTCGGCGAGCTGCGCCTTGGACATGGTGTCGGGGTTCGTGTCCTCGGCCTCGGCGGGCGCCTCCGCCACGACGGCGGGCGCGGGCTCGGCGAGCCCGGCGTCCTGCGCGAAGGACGGCAGGCCCAGCAACGCGGCGGCTGCAAGAAGAAAGAGTTTCTTCATGTTCGTTCGATCCTTGTCTTTTCAAGTCCGCCCGCGGGGTCGCGAGGCCGGCCTCGCCGGCCTCGCGGCCCCCGCAAGGGGGGCTTCCGTGTTAGGCGACGGTGAAGAGCGTGTCGCCCGCGTTGATCTTGTCGCCCTGGTTCACGGAGAGGGTCACCGTGCCGGCCTTGGTGGCCTTCATCGGCATCTCCATCTTCATGGACTCCATGACGAGCACCTCGTCGCCCTCGGCGACCTGCGCGCCGCTCTGCGCGGTGATGCGCAGCACGAGGCCGGGCATCGGGGCCTTGAAGGGCTCGCCGGCGCCGCCGCCGGCGGCGGGCGCCGCCGCGGCGGGGGCCGCGAGGCCGTCCTTCACGGAGTAGGTGCAGGCCTGGCCGTTCACCGTGGCCTGGCCGTCCGCGCCGAAGGAGACGCCGTAGGCCTTGCCGTTCACGGTGACGGTGAAGTCCTTGCCGCCGGAGGCGCCCGCCGCGGGGGCGGCGGCCTCGGCGGCGTTCTTGCGCACGCCGTTGGGGGCCTTGGAGGGGTCCTTGAGGAAGGCGATGCCCTTCTCGAGGCAGGAGGCGGCGATGAAGACGTTCTCGTCCGTGACCGGGAGCCCGGCGTCCTTGAGCATCTTCTCGGCGGCGGCGCGGCCCTTCTTCGGGTCGGCGTTGTTGATCTCGAGGACGGTCTTGGTGGTGGGCTCCAGGCCCAGCGCCTCGGAGGCGATCTTCACGATCTCCGGGTCGGGGGCGACGGGGGTCTTGCCGAAGTAGCCGAGGACCATCTTGCCGTAGCCGGGGGCGATCTTCTTCCACTTGCCGAACATGGCGTTGTTGAGCGCCTGCTGGCCGTAGAACTGCGAGACCGGGGTGACGGAGGTGCCGAAGCCGCCGAGGCGGACGCAGTCGTACATCTCGGCGATCATCGCGTCGTACTTGTCCATCATGCCGAAGTCGCGCAGCATCTGCGTGTTGGCGGTGAGGGCGCCGCCGGGCATCGGGGACCAGACGATCGCGGGGCTCACGGACATCGCCTCCGGCGGGAGGAAGTAGTCCTTCATCTGCTCCTTGAAGACGGCCTCGGCCTTGCGGACCTTCTCGATGTCGATGCCCTCCAGCTCGAAGCGGTCGTCGCCGTCGAGCGCGTGCCACATCGTGATGATGTCGGGCTGGCAGGTGCCGCCGGACATGGGCGTCATCGAGAGGTCGAGGCCGTCCGCGCCGCCCTCCAGCGCCGCCAGGTAGCAGGCGATGCCGTTGCCGGCCGTCTCGTGGGAGTGGAACTGGATGTGGACGTGCTTGCCGGGGAACGCCTTCTCGAGGACCTTGCGCGCGGCCTTCATCGTCTCGCGGACCGTGGTCGGGGTGGAGGTGCCGGAGGCGTCCTTGAAGCAGAGGCGGTCGAAGGGGATCTTCGCGTCGATGATCTGCTGCACGCGCGAGGCGTAGAACGCG
>CAMNDA010000134.1 GCA_946534745.1 uncultured Verrucomicrobiota bacterium
CGCGCCGGGACGGCGCCACGGACCAGACGCTCGAGGAGCGCGCCGCCAAGGCGCGGCGCGGGAAGGCGGACGCCTTCGTGAGCATCCACTTCAACACGAACCCGGGATCGGCCTCCGCGCGCGGCCTCGAGACCTACGTCTTCCCGGCGCGCGGCATGGAGTCGACCTCCTACTCCGGGCGCCGGCCGAGCCCCGAGTCCTCCGTCGCGTGGCGCGGCCTCGCGGGCAACGAGGGAAGCGTCCAGCTCGGCTTCTGCATCCAGCGCCGGCTCCTGGCGGCGACGAAGCTGCCGGACCGCGGCCTGCGCCGCGCGCGGTTCGTCGTGCTGCGCGAGGCGTCGCAGCCCGCGGCGCTCGTCGAGTGCGGCTTCCTCTCGTCGCCGGCGGACCTGGCCTTCGTCCGGAGCGAGGCGGGGCGCGACGCGCTCGCGCGCGGCCTCTACGAGGGGATCTGCGACTTCGCGTTCGGCACGATGGCGCCGGGGCTCCCGGCGCGCAGGCCGGGCGGCGGCGGCGCGAACCCCGCCCCCGCCGCCAGGCCCACGCCGGATCCCGATCCGCCGCCGCTTTCGATCGTCCAGGGCTCCCGAGAGGAGCCCTACGCGCCGCCCGTCCCGGAGGACGCGGCGGACCCCGCGCGCCGGGCGGCGCGCGAGGCCGCGCTCCGCGCCGCCGGCGTCCCGAACGCACCCGGGAGGAAGGAAGACAAGCCATGAGCGATACCGAGAAACGGGCCGACGGGGAGACCGCGGCCAGGCCGTCCGCGCGCCGGACGCAGCAGCCCGCCAGCTTCGAGGAGGCCGTCGCGCGGCTCGAGAGGCTCGTCGCCCGGATGGAGTCCGGCGCCGAGGACCTCGACGCGATGGTGAAGTCCTTCGAGGAGGGCCAGGCGCTCGTGAAGTTCTGCGGCGAGAAGCTCTCCGCGATCGAGCGCAAGGTCGAGATCCTCGCGCGCCGGGCGGACGGTTCCGTCGCGGCCGAGCCCTTCGGCGACCTCCCGCCGCCGGACCGCGGCTGAATGTTAGACTTGAATAGCGCGCGGCGGTTCGGGTAGATTCCCCCGCACGCAACCCGAACCACCACGGGGCCGCGCGCCCCGCAACCCAAGGAAAACGAAAATGAAGTACGTCTGTTCCGTCTGCGGCTACGTCCACGAGGGCGACCAGCCGCCCGCCCAGTGCCCGGTCTGCAAGGCCCCGGCCGACAAGTTCAAGAAGATGGAGGAGCCCGCCGCGGCCCCCGCGGCCGCCGCCGGCGCCCCCGCCAAGGGCAAGCTCGCGCTGCCCGCGATGGCGTGCGAGCACGTTGTCGGCTCCGCCAAGGGCCTCGACCCGCGCGTCGTGAAGGGCCTGCAGGACAACTTCAACGGCGAGTGCTGCGAGGTCGGCATGTACCTCGCGATGAGCCGCCAGGCCGAGCGCGACGGCTACCCGGAGGTCGCCGACGCGTTCAAGCGCTACGCCTTCGAGGAGGCCGACCACGCGGCCCGCTTCGCCGAGCTGCTCGGCGAGGTCGTCACCGACTGCACGAAGAAGAACCTCGAGATGCGCACCGCGGCCGAGACCGGCGCGTGCGAGGGCAAGCTGGAGCTCGCGAAGCTCGCCAAGGAGCTCGGCTACGACGCGGTCCACGACACGGTCCACGAGATGGCCAAGGACGAGGCCCGCCACGGCAAGGGCTTCGCGGGCCTCCTCGCCCGCTGGTTCTAGGACGGCGCGCCGCGCCGAACGGGGCGTCCGGTCCGCGCAGGCGGCCGGGCGCCCCCTTCGTTTCCCGGGGCGAAGCCTACGAGAGCGGCCGGGCGTCCGGAGCGAGGGGGAAGGCAAGGAGCGCGCAGAGCAGCAGCGCGAGGCCGAGCGCGAGGAACGCGGCGGAGACGGCGCGCGCGCGGCGGGGCGTCGCGTTCGCGGCGAGGATCCAGTCGCGCAGGATCCACGGCTTCGCGATCCAGAACATCCCCGCGACCGCCATCGCGTAGGCGGCGAGGACGACGAGCAGGCGCGCGGGCGAGGGATGCCAGCGCGCGGCGGAGAGGAGCGGCGTCGGAACGAGGACGAAGAGCATCCCCGCGGCGCGGCACGAGAGCAGGTCGGGCATCGCGAGGATCACGCCCGCCGCGAGCGCGAGGAACGCGACCTGCACCCACGGGAACATCCGCACCGCCGCGCCCTGGAAGAACTCCAGCATCACGAAGGGGGCCCACAGCGCCGCCCACGCGAGCGAGACGACGGCGAGGACGCGCCCCGGCCAGACCGAGCGCGGAAAGCGCCGCCACCGCGCGGCGGCGCTTTCCGGCGCGGCCACGCCCGGCAGCGCCAGCAGTGCCGTCGCGGCACCGAGCAGGCCGGAGAGCAGGGCCAGGTGGGGGTAGTCGGGCTTCAGGATGAACATGGTCGGAAGGTCACACGGTCACACGGTCACACGGTCACACGGTTGAAAGGGAGGGGCTAGTTGTCGAAGCCGATCCAGAAGATGAAGTTGCGCTTGCGGGCGTAGTCGTCCGGCGCATCGACGATGTGCGCGTAGTCGAGGCGGATCGGGAAGCCCACGAAGTCGAAGCGCAGGCCGCCGCCGCAGGTGATGGCCAGATCCCCGAGGTCCCAGTCCCACGAGTCGGTCCAGACGTTGCCCACGTCGTAGAACGCGGCGAGGCGGATCTTCTCGCTGAAGGGCGTGGGGACGGAGAGCTCCGCGGTGCCCCAGAGGAGGGACTGGCCGCCGACGGGCGAGTAGTCGCCCTCGTAGTCGAGCGAGAGCGCCTTGGGGCCGACGGCGCGGTGGCGGAAGCCGCGGATGTAGCGGCCGCCGCCGAGGAAGTAGCGCGAGCCGATCGGGACGTCGTCGCCGCCGATGCCGTCCACCGTCGCGGCGCGGCCGGAGAGCGCGAGCGTGAAGCCGAACGGAAGGGGGAGGTAGGTGTAGGCCTTCGCGTTGAGCTCCCAGAAGTCGTACTCGGAGCCGAACGCGGCGCTGTACAGCTTGGCGTGGGCGGTGGCGCGCGTGCCGCGGCGCGGGACGATCGGGTTGTCGCGCGTGTCGTAGGTCCACGAGAGGCGCAGGGAGCCGAGCAGGTACTTGTCGTCCTCGTCGAGGAAGGAGAACTCCCTCTCCGGGTCGTCCGCGAGGACGAAGCGCTCGTGCGTCACGTCGTCGAGCGTCACGTACTCGAGCCCGTAGGCGAGTCCGACGCGGCCGACCCACGGAACCATCTTCGAGAGTCCGACCGAGCCGCCGACGCGGCGCTCCTCGTACTCGTTGAACTCGCGGTTGTGGATGAAGAGGTCGGTGTCGAGCGAGAGGCGGCGGTCGAGGAACCAGGGCTCGACGAGCGAGATGTCCAGGTCGGTCGAGTCCGAGGAGACCGTGAGGTCGAGGCGCGCCTTCTGGCCGCCGCCGCGGAAGGAGGGCCAGTTGAGGAGGTCGAAGTTGGACTGCGAGACCTGGAACATGCCGATGAGGTGGTCCACCGAGGAGAAGCCCGCGCCGAACATGATCGAGCCGGTGCGCTTCTCGTCCACGTCGTAGAACAGGTCCGCCCAGCCCTCGCCGGCGGGCGAGTCGTAGACGCGGACGTCCTCGAAGTAGCCGAGGTTCATCAGGCGGCGGCGCGAGCGCTCGGCGGCGACGGCGTCGTAGGGCTGCCCGGGATCGACGACCGTCTCGCGGCGGATCACCTTGTCCTTGGTGATCGTGTTGCCGCGGATGTTCACGGAGCGGACGCGGACGAGCGGCCCCTCCTCGACGCGGAAGAGCAGGTCGAGCGCGTGCGGCGCGGAGGCGGAGGGCGAGGTCGCGAGCGCGACGGTCGTCCCCGGGTAGCCGCGCGAGCCGAAGTGCTCCTGCACCGCCTTGCGCGCCGCCTCCATCGCGGCGGCGCCGGCGACGTCGCCGGCGCGGAGCGGGAGCTCGCGGCGCAGGTCGGCCTCGGGGAAGAGCGTGACGCCCTCGAACGCGATCGAGCCGACATGGTAGACGGGGCCCTCGACCACGTCGTAGGAGACCTTCAGGCGGCGGCCGTCGCGCGCCTTGCGCGGCGCGGAGACCGTCGCGTCGAGATAGCCGGCGTCCAGGTACTGGCGGCGGGCGTCGCCTGCGACGGCGTCGAGGTCCACGTCGGAGAGGCGCGGCGTGTAGACCCAGGACTGCGGGTTGTACCAGTCGTGCTGCTGCGCGTAGCGGCCGAGCGACTCCTCGGGGATCGCCTTCGCTCCGGGGAACGCGAGGAAGTCCGCCCTGCACTTCTCGCCCTCCTCCACGGCGAAGACCGCGTAGGCGGCGCCGGGGTTGCCCGGGACGGGCTCGAGCCGCGGCGTCACCCGGACGTCGAAGAAGCGGCGCTTCGCGTAGAGCTCGCGCAGCTTCGCCGCGGCGGCGCCGAGCACGTCGCCGTCCACGAGGTCGCCGGGCTTGAGGTCGAGCGCCTTGAGGGCGGCCGAGCGGCCGACGCGGTCGCGGCCCTCGAACGTCGGCTCCGCGGCGAGCGTGCGGCGCGGGAGCACGGTGAAGACCAGGTCCGCGCCGCCGTCGGGCGAGGGCTCGGTCGCGGCCTGGACGTCGGTGAAGCGGCGGGAGTCGAGCAGCGCGCGGACGTCGGCCGCGACGGCGGACGGGTCGAGCGGC
>CAMNDA010000135.1 GCA_946534745.1 uncultured Verrucomicrobiota bacterium
GTTCCAGAAGCCGAACATGTTCGCCGTGTCGATGCCGAACTTCGCGACCTCGTCCGCCGCCGTGGAGATGGCGACGAAGTGCTTCGCGACCGCGGCCGCGTCGCCCTTGTAGTGCTTCAGCACCCACTCGCGCGCGGTGTTCGCGTTGTCCATCGTCTCGAGCGTCGTGAAGGTCTTGGACGCGACGAGGAAGAGCGTCTCCTCCGGGTCCATGTCGCGCACCGTCTCGGCGAAATGCGTCGCGTCGACGTTCGAGACGAACGCCGTGCGGATCGAGCGCTGCGAGTAGGGCGCCAGCGCGATCGCGGCCATGCAGGGCCCGAGGTCGGAGCCGCCGATGCCGATGTTGACGACGTTGCGGACGGGCTTGCCGGAGAGACCCCGCCACGCGCCGGAGCGGACCTGGTCGGCGAACGCGGACATCCTGTCCAGGACCTCGCGGACGCCGGGCATGACATCCTTGCCGTCGCCCTGGTCGACGACGGCGCCGCCGGAGAGGGCGCGCAGCGCGGTGTGGAGCACCGCGCGGTCCTCCGTCTCGTTGATGTGCTCGCCGCGGAACATCGCCTCGATCTTCTCCTGGAGGCCGCACTCGCGCGCGACCGCGTAGAGGTCGGCCATCGTCCGGTCGTCGACGAGGTTCTTGGAGAAGTCGAGCGTCCAGCCAGCGGCCTCGATCGTCATCTTGCGGGCGCGGTCGGGATCGGCCGCGAAGGCGGCGCGGAGGGAGAAGTCCTGGTTGGCGGCGACGTCCTTCTGCAGGGCGGCCCAGGCCTTGGTTTCGGTGAGGTTCATGGGATGTGGCGGGGTGGGTTGGAAAACGGGCGCGAAGTCTAGCACACCCCGCGCCCGTTGGCAAAGCCTCGCCCGCGCGCGCGTCACCGGGCTCCGGAGGGGCCGGAGGTGGGGGCGTTGGTGCCGGCGTAGACGTTGGCGTCGGCGGAGAAGCCCTCGAGGACGGTCGGGACGGCGCGGTCGGCGTCGAGCCTGGCGCGGACGCCGTCGATGAGCGGGCGGAATCGGGGGAGGAAGTCGTCGAGCTCCTCCTCCCACTGCCCGGGGCGCGAGGGGTCGCGCCCGAGCGAGATCGAGGCGTAGCCCCAGCGCGGACGGTAGGCGCGGAAGCAGTTGTCGAACATCATCCGCGCGAAGCGGGAGAGATGGTGGACGGTCTCCCGCTCGGGGTTGAAGAGCCAGTAGGCGTAGATGCCGAGCGACTGCGAGACGGCCTTGCCCGTGGCGGGGTCGAGGTCGGCGTGCGCGATCTCGAGCACGCGCAGCGGGGCGGTGGCGTCCGGGTCCGCGAGCGAGGCGCGCGTCGGGCGGGTGTACTCGTCGAGAATGCGGTTGCCCTGGCCGACGAGGCAGACCTGCGGGCGGTGGATCGAGCGGCGCTCGATGCCGGAGAAGACGACGGTCGCCATGATGTCCGGGTGCCCGGCGCGGCGGTAGACGCGGCGGAAGATCGGGGTCGAGTCCGGCAGGAGGTTGATCTCGCCGAGCGAGATGCCGGCGAGCGGCGCGCCGCACTCCGGGCAGGAGGCGGGCTCCCCGGGGAGCTGCGACTGCAGCCAGGAGCGGGCGCACTGGTTGCTCGTGCAGTAGTAGACGCGCTCGGCGCGCCAGGGGCCGAGCTCGTCCGGGAGCTCGAGCGGGACCTCGCCGGTCGGGTTGCCGTAGACCGTGCGCGGGCCGGAGAGCAGGATCGCCGCGCCCGCGAGGAGCGCGGCGGCCGCGAGGCCGGGGAGGGCGGCGGCTAGGCGGCGGAGCGCTTTCTCGGCTTGAGCGCGCACAGGCGGGCCCTCCAGTCCTGGTCGATGAGCGATCCCGCGCCGACGAGCAGCAGCAGGGAGAGGAAGAAGACGAGGTAGCCCGAGAAGTCGTGGTAGAGCGACATCGCGAGCGAGGTGCCGATCCACTCCGCCACGACGCCGAGCGAGAAGATGCGCAGCGCGTTGGCGAGCATGGCGAGCGGGACCGAGAGGGCGAAGAGGAGCAGGCGGCGGGCGTTGGTGCGCATCGTCCAGCAGGCGTAGGGCGCGGCGAGGGCCGTCATCGTGACGAGCGAGCGCAGGCCCGAGCAGCCCTCCTCGACGTCGAAGAGGAAGCCGCCGCCCGCGGCGGAGCGGACGACGGTGCCGTCCGCGACGGCGGGGATGCCGACGCCGCGAAGCAGCAGCACGGCGAGCCGGCTCGCCATGAGCCGCAGCGGCATCGTGAGCTCGACGAGGAGCGAGTTGGTGAACGCCAGCAGCAGGTAGGCGCAGGGGAACGCGAGGATGCGCGCGACGCGCCAGCCCCAGACCGCCCAGCACGTCCCCCAGAGCGCGAGCGCGGTCGAGGCGACCGAGAGGCGCGGCAGCTGGGAGCGGTAGCCGACGACATGGACGAGGAGCGCCGCGGCGACAACGAGCGTCCCGCCCCACGACGGCCGGACCTCGGCCTCCGCGAGGGCGCGGCGCTCGCGCCAGACGGCGAACGCGGCGACGGCGCAGATCGCCCAGTTGATCTGGAAGTCCTTCGCGGCGAGGCGCCAGTGCATCGCGACCCACGCGAAGATGGAGTGGCCCTCGTGCGCGACGTCGGAGTCGCACCCGTGCGCCGTGTAGAGCCAGAGCCCGGCGGCGGCCGCGAGGAGGAAGACTCCGAGGCGGACGGCGTCGGGCCGGAAGGCGGCGCGTGCGGGTGCGGCGGGGGCGTCCATGCGGCGGCGCTACACCGGGAAGACCCAGTAGGAGAGCGTGTAGGTGCCGGGGCCGATGCGGTAGGCCGGGCGGGTGTCCGGGCCGCAGGAGCCGGTGCCGAGGCCGCGCACGGCGGCGTCGAGGTAGAGCGTGACGTTCTCCTCGGGCCTGAGCTCGGAGACGTGCTTCGCGGGCCAGAGGACCTCGTCCGGCAGGTGCGTCGCGTTGAACCCGAAGTTCGCGCCCTCGGCCTGGAACTGCAGGCCGCGGCCGCGCGCGTCGGAGAGCGTGAGCCACCGCGTGTCGCAGTGGTGGCCGTGCTCCTGCGGCACGATGTACGGGAAGAACTGGTCCGTCACGGTCGAGGCGAAGGAGCCGACGATCGAGCCCTCCCTGCGGTCGGGGTAGCTCTCGACCGGGCCGAGGCCGAACCACGTGAGGTTCTCGAGCTGCGGCGCGAGCGTCAGGCGCACGCCGAGGCGCGGGAGGTCGTCGAAGTCCTTCGGCACGACGAAGACGTGGCGGCAGAGCAGCGCGCCGGTGGGCTCGA
>CAMNDA010000136.1 GCA_946534745.1 uncultured Verrucomicrobiota bacterium
GGCGTCCCAGACGAAGGTCTACGAGCCCGTCGACGCGCTCGACGAGATTCCCTGCCACGTGAACGCCGCCGTCGCCTTCGCCCCCGCCGGAATGCTCTCCGACGGCCCGATGTGCCCGAACGAGCGCGACGGCGACGGCCTCGACATCGAGCTCGACCCCGCGTTCGCGTTCGACGCGAAGACGCCGCCGGTCTTCCTCTCGCACGGCGGCGCCGACGCGTACTCGACGTTCAACTCGACGCGCATCTACCGCCGCCTGCGCGCGGCGGGCGTCCCGGCCGAGCTGCACATCCATCCCGACAAGCCGCACGGCATGTTCGGCCTCGAGCGCGGCGTCGAGTTCCTGCGCCAGATCGGCTTCCTCGGCCCGCTCGGGCCCGAGGTGCCGATCCTCGAGCGGTTCGCGTCCGACGACGCGCGCGACGGCGCCGCGGAGGCCGCGCCGATCTGGCCGGAGGGGCGCATGCCCCACCCGCAGGCGGACCAGTGCGAGCCGATCCTCGAGTGGCACCTCCCGAAGAAGCGCACGACCGACGCCATCCAGATCGTCTGGAGCGGCGGCGCCTACTTCGGCAACGACCCGGACGGCTTCGAGGTCGCGCCCGCGCGGCGCTACCTCAACGGGAAGGGCATGGCCGTCGTCACGGTCCGCTACCGTACGCCGCGCCCCTCCCCTCCCCTCGCCAAGCACGTCGCGGCGTGGCAGGACGTCCAGCGCGCGGTCCGGCTCGTCCGCGCCGGCGCCGCGGCGCGCGGCCTCGACCCGGACCGCATCGGCGTGATGGGCAGCTCCGCCGGCGGGCACCTGGCGCTGCTGGCCGCGACCGGCTCGCGCCACCGCACGTATCTTCCGGTCGACGAGACCGACGCCCTCCCCTGCACCGTGCAGTGGTGCGTCGCGATCTACCCGGCCTACACGATCGAGGGCACCTACGACAACGGGACGCCCGACGGCTCCAACGACCCGGCGCTGCGCCTCGCCCCGGAGCTGCCGTTCGACCCCGACACGCCGCCGATCCTCTTCGTCCACGGCGACGCGGACGAGCACCCCGCCACGGCGTCCGTCGCGACCTGGGAGCAGCTGCGCCGGATGGGCGTCCAGGGCGCGGTGCACACGCTCGCCACGCGCGGCCACTGCTTCTACTTCGCCGCCGCCCCCGGCACCGGTTCCTACACCTTCCTCGACCGGGTCTGGGAGTTCCTGACGGACAAAGGCTTCAACCGTTGATCGCCACGACCAGGTCGAAGGAGGCGGCCTCGCCGCGTGCCGGACGGAAAGACGAGCACGCCCCCATCTGATTGGATTCTACCTGTTTTTGCCCGTTTCATCGCATGGCAATTCCGACGGAGTCTGCTAGAATTCGCGCTGTCTCCGAACGAATACCATGCCATGATCGACGAACCCATCTACCGCAAGAAAGCCCTCGGCGCCTGGCTCGGCAAGGCCGTCGGCGGAACGCTCGGCGCCCCGTGGGAGGGCTGCCGCGGCCCGCTCGCGCTTACCTTCTACGACCCCGTACCGACGGACATGGTCCCGAACGACGATGTCGACCTCCAGGTCGTCTGGGCGTGCCGCCTCGCGACGGACTGGAGGGGCGTCGTCTCCTACGCGAACCTCTCCGACGCCTGGCAGCGCAACATCGGCTTCGCGCTCGACGAGTACGGCGTCGCGAAGCGCAACCTCGCGCGCGGCATCCCCGCGCCGCACTCGGGCGCCTACGACAACGCCTTCACGGACGGCATGGGCGCTGCGATCCGCTCGGAGATCTGGGCGCTGCTCGCGCCCGGGGACCCCGCCACGGCGGCGCGCCTCGCGCGCGTCGACGCCTCCGTCGACCACGCGGGCGCCGGCGTGCACGCCGAGCAGTTCCTCGCGGCGCTCGAGTCCGCGCTCTTCGCCACGTCCGACCTCCGCGCCGCAATCGCCGCGGGCCTCGCGCAGATCCCGTCCGATTCGCGCCTCGCCCGCGCGATCGCCGACACGATCCGCCTCTGCGACGAGGGCGGCGACTTCGCGTCCGTCCGCGCCGCGATCCTCCGCGACCGCGGCAGCGAGAACTTCACGGACGTCTCGATGAACCTCTCGTTCGAGGTCGCGGCGCTCCTGCTCGGCGGCGGCGACTTCGCCAGAACCGTCTGCCTCGCCGTGAACTGCGGGCGCGACGCGGACTGCACCGGCGCCACCGTCGGCGCGATCCTGGGCATCCTCGACCCGGACGCGATCCCGGACGAGTGGCTCCGCCCCATCGGCCGCTCGCTCGTCCTCAACGAAGGCATCGCGGGCATCGAGCCGCCGCCGACGCTCGACGCGCTCACGGACCTGATCGCCTCGCTGCGCGGCCGCGTTTCGATCGACGACGCCGAGCCGCCGCGGCCGGACCTCTCGCGCTTCGCGATCCGCTGCCGGCGCGGCCTCTACCGCCCGTGGTTCGCCTACGACTGCCTCCGCACGCGCCCGGAGGAGCAGCCTCTCCCCGAGGAGGTCCTCCTCCCCGGCAACGTCTCGACGGTCGACTTCTCCGGCCTCCCGCCGGAGTCGCTCCTGCTGCTCGAGACGGACCTCGACCTTCCCGCCGCGCAGAACGCGCTCCTCGTCGTGAGCACGACCGCGGACTTCCGCGCGTGGCTCGACGGCGAGCCCGTCCTCGGCCAGGAATGCGGCCCGTTCGTCCCGGCGTTCCACCGCACGCCGGCCAACCAGCGCAAGGCGCTCCGCCTCGCCGCCGGCGTCCACAAGCTCCGCATCGGCCTCGCGCCGGCGGGGGACGGGATGTCCTCCGCGCCGCTCGCCTTCGGCATCGCCGCCCCCGCCGACTCCGCCTGGCTGCCCGACTCGATCTACGACCATCCCGGCGCCGTCGAGACCGGCTGCGCGGCCGGCTAGTCCGTAGACAGCGCGCGGCGCGGTCTGCTAGAATGCGCCGCGCCCGCGCTCCCCGTTCCGTCCGAATCCCCATTTCCCGATCCACCCGTGCCGATCATCAGTCCAGCCACCCGACGCAACCGCAAGACCCGGTTCGCCTGCGCCGTGATCTTCGCCCTGCTCTCCCTCGGGGCGCTCACGATGCTCTATCCGTTCTCGCTGATGCTCGCGGGCTCGGTGCACAGCGAGGCCGACGACCAGGAGATCACGCCGTGGCCGTCGTTCTGGACCGACGACACGGTGCTCTTCCGCAAGTACGCCGAGAGCAAGCACGACGTTTCGCTCGACGCGATCGGCGAGGCCTGGGGCGACCCGCAGACGGGCTGGCGCCGCATCTTCGAGCCGGCGCCCGTCGCGGACGCCGCCGCGCTCGCCGACTGGAAGGAATGGCGCGCGACGCCCGAGGCGCGCGAGATCGGCATCCTCGGCCACGTCACGGGCGGCCGCCTCCTCCCGAAGAACGCCCGTCTCTTCCGCGCGCGCCTCGAGGCGTCCTACGCCGGCGACTTCCAGCGCTTCCGCCGCGAGACGGGCGCGACCGCCGGCAGCTGGACGGGCGTGAACCCGCCCGTCGAGCGCATCGGCCGCCACGCCAACCACGCCTCGTCGCCGGCGCTGCTCGACGCCTTCCGCGCGTTCAAGCGCGACGCCCCGCCCGAGGACCTGCGCTTCCCGAACCCCGAGGCCGCCTACGCGCGGGCGTACCTGCCGTCGGTCCACGGGCAGGACGTCGCCGCCCTCGCCGCCGCCTGGGGG
>CAMNDA010000137.1 GCA_946534745.1 uncultured Verrucomicrobiota bacterium
CGGGCCGTCGCGGCGAGCCGCGCGACGGCGGCGCTTGACTACGACGTCTGTTCCAACGGCCTCGCGCGCGTGCCGGCGGAGGGCGCCCCGCGGCGCTTCTTCCGGATCGAAAGCTCCTACGAACCGTTCGCGAAGGGCGCCGCCCTGCCGCGCGCCCCCGTCCGCGCCGACCTGGAGGTCCCGCTCTCCAGGATCGAGGAGAAGGACGGCGACTTCGACGCCTCGACGGGAACGCTCACCCTCCCCAAGCCGAACAAGTCGTCGCAGATCTGGTTCGGCAGCAACAAGTGGAACGAGCCCGTCGACGCGACGGACTACGAGTGGCTCGTCATCGAGAAGCGCAACGCCACGGACACGTTCAACGTCCGCCTCTACTACAACGACCCGGACGGCGGCGACGGCGCCATCCAGTCCACCCTGCGTTGCGAGACCTATCGGGACCGCTGCTACCTCCGGCTCGACCCGCGCTACCGGGGGTCCGTCCGGATGATCCAGTTCCAGGCCGACACGAACGGCTGGCACTACGTCCCGAGCGACACGGTCGTCACGCTGGACCGGATCTACTTCACGCAGAGCCGGCCCATCGTGCCCGTCGTCGACGAAGGGCCCGCCGTCCCGTTCGACGACTCCGTCCCGGCGACGAACCTCGTCCGCGCGATGAAGGCCGGGTGGAACCTCGGCGGCTCGCTCGAGTGCAACGCCCCGTCGTGGGACCCGGACCTCACGCTGGGGCTCGACACGGAGGTGATCTGGGGCTCGCCCTACTGCACCGAGGAGATGATCCGGTGGCCCGCGGAGCACGGCTACTCGACCCTCCGCATCCCCGTCACCTGGTACAACCACGTCATCGACGCGGACTACACGATCGACCCGGACTGGATGCGGCGCGTGAAGCAGGTCGTGGACTGGGCGATCGGCGCGGGCTACTACGTGATCCTCAACGAGCACCATTCCGTCCGGGAGAACATGCGCCGCCCCCTCGCGCGCGGCGACGGCTACATCGTCCGGGACGATCCGAACGACATCGCCGAGTCGCGCCGCTTCCTCAAGGCGGTCTGGGAGCAGATCTGCGCCGCGTTCAACGACGGATACGACGAACACCTCGTCTTCGAGACGATGAACGAGCCGCGCAACACCGACGAGACGCACGGCCACGCCTGGCAGCCGGGCCTGGCGTGCTACTACTACAACAACGAGCTGGGCCACTGGAGGACGTGGTGCGACAACCGCTCGTGCCCCGAATGCCTCGCCGACTACGCGATCCTCAACGACTACAACCAGCTGTGCCTCGATACGATCCGCGCGAGCGGCGGCAACAACGCGAAGCGCTTCGTCATGGTCCCCGCGCTCTGCACCGGGCGCGACACCCTCCGCGCGGACGACGGCATGACGGACGAGCAGTCCCGGCGGACCGGCGAGGCGCAGTCGCCCGGCCTCTTCCGCATGCCGCGCGACACCGCCCGCGACAAGCTCCTCCTGACGATCCACGACTACGCGCTCGGCACGGACTCGTCCAATCCCAAGACGGCGTTCACGGACGCGATGAAGACGGACCTCGAGGACTGTTTCCGGGCGCTCCACGACCACTACACCGCGACGGGCGGCGTCCCGATCGTGATCGGCGAGGCGGGCGCGTTCCGCAAGAAGATCCCGCTCGCGGTGCGGCTTGAATGGATCCGCTACTTCGCGGGCCTGGCGCGGCGGTACGGCATGGCGCTCGTCTACTGGGACTCCGGCGAGGACCGCGAGGCCACCATGGCCGAGTTCGACCGCGCCGGTCTCCGGTTCTTCGAGCCGGAGTTCGTCCAGGCCTTCCTCGGCGCGATGGAGGGCAACTAGGGCGGGTTGACCTAAAAAAGCAGCTGGCCGTCGCGCGCGGATGCGCGCGAGGCCAACTGCGGGGCGCGCCACGCCGGACGGCGCGAGCGCTCTAGCGCAGGAGCATCACCGTGGGCGGGTTCTGGTCCGGATCCTTCCACCAGCGGACGACCTGGTTGCAGCCGCTCGCCGCCCAGGTGCCTTCTCCGGTGTAGGTTTCCGGCAGACGGATCGTGAATTGTTTGTTCGTCTCCGCGAAGGCGCGGAATTCGTCCCGGTGGTGCCATTCGAACCAGTTCGTGACGGTCGTCACGCCCCACGGCGTGTTCGACCACACGTCGTTGCTCCACCCGAGCTTCGGGAATCCGCGGTACCAGACGTTGACGTTGAATCCCTGGACGGCGGACGTGTCGGAAAAGCACCGGCCGCTGAAATACTGCAGCGTGACGGGCAGATCGACCTCCTTGATGGCGTTGTTCCCGCCGAACGCGCGGCCGTCCCCGGACCCGTAGGGGCCCAGATGCGTCACGCCGTACGCCGCCTTGAACGAGCGGATGGAGGAACCGTAGAAGGCGTAGCTCGGAACGACCGGAACGCCCCGCGGCCAGACAATGTCGTTCGTGAGGGACGGGCAGTAGCCGAACACCCGCCCGCCCGCGACCTTGAGGGTGGACGGGACATGGCCGATCGTCTCCAGCGCGGAGCAGCCGTTGAAGCAGTTGTTCGCGCCGGAGTCCGTGCCCAGGTTCTCGAGCCCCTCGTTGAGAATCGCGGCGCGCAGGATCTTGTTGCCCTCGAACGCGGCGCGGCCGACCTTGCGCATCGTCGGAGGAAAGACGATGTTCGTGACGGAGGAGGATCCGTTGAACGGCCCTTCGCCGACGATTTCGACGATCGTCCATCCGCCCGCGACGCCGGGCGAGAAGTCGAGATTCACGGCCTGGGGATTCCCGCGGTTGTCCCCCAGCGTCAGCTCGCTCCCGTTCGCGGTCACTTTCTTCACGACATTCGTGAACGGATACGAGTCGACCCACGTGAGCGTCTTGGCGGACGGGTCGTAGACCCACTTGCGTTCGAGGTAGGACGCGGTGCCGGGGACGACCGTGTCGGACCATTCCGCCCGGTAGGGACGGCCGGACACTACGACGTAGACGACGACGCGCGCCAAAGTGGAATGCGCGGGCTGCGCGAGTCCGGCCCACGAAAGGCGGCCGGGCCCCGCCGGGAACGCGCGCACGCCCTGCGAGACGCCGTCGAGGAAGAGCTCCGCCTCGCCCGCGAATTCGTTGTCGAGCAGGCGCTCGTGCACGGAGAGCGTGCCGTTCTCCGCCGTCTCCCACACGAGCGGCGTCCCGACGAACGGCAGCCCGCGGGTCGTCTGAACGCCGGAGAGGGCCCGGTACTCGACGAATCCCCACGAATTGACGATACGGGCGCGCAGGTGGTAGCCGGCGTTCTCCGCGAGGCCGGAGACCTGGAGGTTCGTCGCGACGCCGAGCGTCGCGTCGACCTCCTCCGATACGCCCGCGAGGACGCCGAACCCGGAGGTCTCCGACGCCTCGAGCCGGACGCGCGCGCCGGTCGAATCGAGGCCCCAGTCCGTCACGGTCACGGCGGCATTAAGCGCACCGAGCTTCGGATCGAGCGCGGCGATCGTCGAGGTCGACATCGTCGGCAGGAGCGTCTGCAGCGGGCCGACCGTCGCCGAGACGTTGGAGGCGTTCGCGTTGTTCGACCCCGCCACGCGCGCGTAGTAGACCGTGTTCGAGACGAGGCCCGACGTGTAGGCCGTCTCCGAGCCGGCCGTCGAGAGCGAAAGCGGGATCGTTTTCACGATGTGCGAGAAGGCGTCGTCCGTCGCGATCTCGACGGAGGCCGATGCAATGGCGGTGGCGCCGACGCCGACGGACGCGACGACCGCCGTGAACGTCATGTTGGTGTAGCCGACGTCGGTGCAGACGAGGTCGAACGTCGGGACGGGCTTCGGCACGGGCGCCGCGGCCGTGAACTGCGTGTAGGGCTCCGTCGCGTAGTCCGTGCGCTGGAGCCGGAGCGCGACGAAGTTCGCGCCGGCCGCGCCGGGGACCGTATAGGGAACGGACGCCGCGCTCCCCGCGGCGACGGTTCCGAGAACGGCCGAGTGCGCCCAGGCGGACGGCAGGTCGCCGCCGTTCGACGCGCCGTAGAACGCCGTGAGGACGCCTTCGGAAGGCACGTCCGCGAACGATGCGACGACGGCGAGGTCGTCGCCGTCCACCGCGACGGAGTCGAGCGTCATGTAGTCCGTCTCGGACTTCACGATGCGCAGCAGCGAGCAGTCGCCCGGGTCAAGGAACTTCTGCCACGGCGGCGCGCCCCAAGTGGCGTCGGCGTACTTGAGGTTCTCCGTGTTGAACGCGACACCGCAGTCGTTGTGGAGCGGACCGATGTAGTTCTCGCCGTTGATGCCGCCGCGGAAGTCGAAGTTCACCCAGCCCGTTTCCGACGGCGACCACGTCACGTCGCCCTTGTTCCACCAGCCCGTGCTGTAGAGCCTCCGCACGCCGTCCACCTTGCACCAGACGTAGCGGCCGTGGTAGAAGGAGAGCATGTAGGTCTTGCCCTTCTCGACGAACCATTGCCCGCCGTAGCCGAACATCTCGTTCTTGTGCCAGGTGTAGACGGCGTTGTCGTAGGCGTTCGTGCCGGACTGGCCGGCGCTGCCGCGTGGGTCGACGTCGGTCGACTTGGTGTACTCCATGAACGTGCCCTGGCACGGCACGGCGCCGGGCCATTCGGCGACGGGGACGCTTTCGTCCACCCATTCGTGCGTGTCGTCGTGGATGAACCACAACCCCGGCTGGTAGACCGTGGCGCGGGCGGAGAGAGCGAGGAAGGCGAGCGCGGGGAAGGCGAGCGCGGGGAGGACGAGACGCTTCATGGGGGTCAGGATTGGTTGACGTACACGGTCTTGTAGGCCGCGAGCCCGTTGAACACCGCGACGTCGCCGGCGACGTGCGGGTAGGTCATTGCGGCGGCGCCGTCCTCCATGACCCAGTTGGCCGTTGCGGTCCAGTTGCCACCGTTCGCGTTGACCCAGTAGTAGAACGTCTGTCCGTCCGCCCGCGCGAACGGCGCGAATGCGGACATGACGAGGGCGAGAAGGAGGACAAACGGGAGCTTCTTCATGGGTCAACCTCTTCTGAGTTCGTGATTCGATCCGGTGGAAATTCGAGGTCCTGCGCGAAGGAGGCTGGGAGGGAGAGGAATCAATGTAGCCGATTTTAGCGCAGGGAAGACGAAAATGCAAGCCATTGCGAACGCCAAGGACTCTCTCACCCGGCTTCGCCGGGAGCCCCCTCTGGGAGGGGGCCGGCGTTCG
>CAMNDA010000138.1 GCA_946534745.1 uncultured Verrucomicrobiota bacterium
ACCGGGACGACGAGGCGGAACGTGTCGTCCTCCGGCAGGTCGTCGCCCGCCTCGACGGTCGCGGTGAGCACCGCGGCGCCGGGCTTCTCGAACGTGTGCGGGAACTCGAACGTCTGCGAGTCGCCCGGCTCGAGCTGGCGGGCGTCCTTCGCCTTGAGGACCTTCGGGCCGATCGAGAGCGAGACGCCGCCCGGCGTCACGGCCTCGGTGCCGGGGTTGGAGACCGTGACGCGCACCTTGACCTCGCGGTCGGCGCCGACGACCTCGCGCGAGAGCGTGACCGAGGAGACGGCGAGGTTGCGGATCGAGGCGGGCAGCGGGAGCGTGCGCCACACGACGGGCGGGGGCGTCCGCAGCTGGCCGAAGAGCGCCTTGATCGACTCCCAGCGCCCCTCGCTCGTGAGGTCCCAGCCGACGGTCTGGCCGTCGCCCGCGACGATGACCTGCTTCACGGTGTTGTTTCCCGTGGCGAGCGTGACGGCCGCCGCGGCGAGGGCGGGCGGCGCGCGCATCGTGCCCTGCGAGGGGCGCATGCGCTTGAGGGTGTCGAGCAGGACGCGGCGGTCCGAGACGGGCACCGGCGTGAGGATCTCCGGGACGGGCCCGCCGAGGATGAGCGAGAAGGCGGTCCCGCGCGAGGCGCCCTCGATGTACTTGCCGGCCTCCTCGATCGCGTTCTCGAAGTTGGACTTGCCGTCGGAGCCCGTCATCGACATCGACGAGGAGCCGTCGACGATGAGCGCCACGTCCTTGTTCGCCCCGCCGCCGAAGCGGGAGAGGTTGAGCCTGCGCTCCAGGAGGACCGCCGCCGCGGAGAGCGCGGCGAGGACGATCGAGAGCGCCATCGAGAGGCGGCGCCACTTCGGGTAGCGCCACATCGCGAACGAGATGCCGAAGAGCGTGATCGCGAGGAGCATCATCGGCAGGACGATCACCCACGGCACGCGCGAGCCGGGCGTGACGAACGGGCGGGCGAGCGCGAGGGCGGCGAGCGCGGGGAGGAGGCAGCGGCACGCCAGCAGCAGGATGTCCTCCAGCAGGACCTTGCGCTTGCGCTTGTTCATCGCGGCCTGGAGGAACACCATCGCGCCCCACATGATCTTGCGCGTGTGGCGCCGGGTCAGGAGCTGGATGATGATCGGGATGGAGACCGCGAGGATCCCGAAGAGGAGCAGGACGTTGACGAATGCCATGGCGTGGCGCCGGGGCCTTGCGGACCCGGCGCGGGGAATCATACCACAACCCCGCGCGCGTTCCAAGCGGGAAACGCCGCTTGCCAAGCCCCGTCGTTTGTGGGATAATCCGCCGCCTACGCAAGCGGCCGGCGGAAGCCCGGCCGCGCCTACCCGTCACCAAACGCATCCACGACGAACCGCCATGGCAACCGACATGAAGAACCTCGCCCACGCGCAGGGCGACACCCCCGAAGAGCTCGAGAACCTCAAGGAGTGGTGGAACGAGCACGGAAACCTCGTCACGATCGTCCTCCTCGTGGTCCTCGCCGCCGTCGTCGGCTTCAAGCAGCTGAGCGCGTGGCGCGACCGCCGGCAGGCCAGCGCCATGGCCGAGCTTCGCCAGGCGGCCGACCCCGAGGCGCTCGAGGCGCTCGTCGCCAAGGCGCCGGCGTCCGTCGTTCCCCTCGCCCGCCTCCAGCTCGGCTCCTACTACTACGGCCGCCGCAACTTCGACCTGGCGCTCGAGGCCTACCGGGGCATCCTCGCCGACTCGCCGGACCACCCGCTCGCCGGGCCGCTCGCCGCCGTCGCGCGCGCGCAGTGCGAGGAGGCGCTCGGCCGCGTCGAGGAGGCCGCCGCGCACTTCGCCGAATTCGCCGCCGCGAACACCAACTCCTACCTCGCGCCGCTCGCCACGATCGGGCAGGCCCGCTGCCTCGTCCTGCAGGGGACGGAGGAGTCCCGCGCGAAGGGCAAGCAGATCCTCGACCTCTTCCTCACCGAGTCGCCCGGCACCGCCTGGGCCGCGCAGGCCGACGAGGTGATCCGCGCCCGCAACCGCCTCGCCGTCCCGGCCGCGCCCGCCAAGTCCGACATCGAGTCGATCCTCGCCGCGCCCGGCGCCGCCGCGGCGGACGAGGCCGCCGCCCTCGCCGACGCGCTCGCCGACCCGACGCCCGCCGCCGAACCCGAGGCGCCCGCCGCCGAACCCGAGGCGCCCGCGGAGGCTCCCGCCGCCGAGCCCGAGGCGCCCGCCGAAACGCCCGCCGCCGAGCCCGAGGCGCCCGCGGAGGCGCCCGCCGCCGAACCCGAAACCCCCGCCGCGGAGGAGCCCGCGGCGTAGCCGGCCGTGGCCCGGTCGACCGCAGACTCCTGGTTCTCCGTCGCGGCGGTCGCGGCGGACTGCGCCTCCGCGTTCGGCGCGGTCTACCTCGCGGTCTGGCTCCGATTCGAGTCGGGCTGGTTCTCCATCCCGTTCGGTACGCCGATCGACCTCTACTCCGCCTACTGGAAGCTGGCGCTCGCGGCGGCCCTGCTCGCCTACGCCTCCCTTCGGGCCCTGAAGCTCTACAAGCGCCCGCAGCGCGGCACGTTCCACGCGCACGTCCCGCGGCTCGTCCGCGGCGCGCTCGCCGTCACGGTCGCGCTGCTCGTCGGCGTCGCGCTCGTGCGCAACTACTACAACGTCTCCTCGGGCGTCGTGGTCGTCTTCTTCTTCGCCTTCTCGGCGCTGCTGCTGCTGGAGCGCGCGCTGCTCTTCCGCGCCGAGATCCTCGCCGCGCGCCGCGCGCTGCCGACGAACCGCGTCCTGATGGTCGGGACGGACTCCACCGCCGCCCGCCTCGCCCGCTGCTTCGCCGGCGACGCGCGCCTGCGCGTCCGCGTCTCGGGATTCCTCCGCTCCAGGCCCGGCGAGACGCCCGACCCGGCGATCGACCCGGCCAACGTCCTCGGCGACGCCGCCGACTTCCGCTCCGTGCTCGAGGCGCTGCCGGACATCGTCCAGGTCATCGTCACCAACCCCGGCGCGGACTCCGGGCTCCTCTACGACATCGCCACCGAGTGCGAGAGGCGGATGATCCGCTTCAACGTCGTGCCCGACCTCTTCCGGATCCTCACGCTCTCGCTGGAGGTGGAGACGATCGACGACGTGCCGCTCCTGGGCCTCGCGCGCGCCCCCCTGGAGAAGTTCCGCAACCGCGTCGCCAAGCGCCTCGAGGACGTCGCCGGCGCCCTCGTGGGGCTCCTCGTCTCGGCGCCGATCGTCGCCGTGCTCGCCGTCCTCGTGAAGCGAGAGTCGCCCGGCCCGGTCTTCTACCGCCAGACGCGCTGCGGCTACGGCGG
>CAMNDA010000139.1 GCA_946534745.1 uncultured Verrucomicrobiota bacterium
TTCGACCCTCCTTAGCTCCACCAAGGTTTCTGACGAACCTTGGAATCCCCGCGGAAGACATACGGAAGCAGGCCGGGCATCGCCCGGCCCTTTTCGTATCAGGCGGTTGCGCGAATAGCCCACCATGTCGTCGTGATACTTGTGGTGCTTGACCGAAACCGGGATTAATTCGCATATTTGTTAGACAATTTGCGATTGAATCCGCAAAAGGTTTGTGGTAGAGTTGCGGGCATCGGAGGCAAAACATGTACATCGAACGCGATTTGGAACCCCGTCTGGCGGAAGCGCTGCGCGGCAACAAGGTCCTGATTCTCTACGGCTCGCGGCAGACGGGCAAGACGACCGTAGTCGAACATCTGCTGTCCGCCCCGGACATCCGGCGGGAGGGCGTCGTCCGGCTTTCCGGAGACGTTCTCCCCGAACGCGAACTGCTGGACTACGCCACGATGACGGCGGAGAAGGCGCAGGGCATCCTCGGCGAAGCGAAGACCCTGTTCGTGGACGAGGCCCAGAAAATCCTGGACATCGGTCTCACGCTCAAAATCGTCCGCGACCGGTTCAAGTCACTCCGGATCGTCGCGACCGGCTCGTCGTCGTTCGAGCTTTCCGAAGAGGTCGGCGAACCGCTCACGGGCCGCATGGACGCCTATGTCCTGCCCACCCTTTCTTTCCCCGAACTGGCGCGGAGCGCAAGTCCCGTCGTCGAACGGAACCTTCTCGAGACCCGGCTCCTCTACGGCTCGTATCCCGACGTGGCGACGGCCCCGTCGGACGAGCAGCGGCGCCGCCGTCTGCGGAACCTGTGTTCGTCCTACCTCTTCAAGGACGTCCTCAAGTGGGAGAACCTCAGGAACTCGGACCGCCTGGCTCGGCTCGCGAAGGCCCTTTCGCTCCAGCTCGGCGACGAAGTCTCGTGGAAGGAACTCGGCGACACAGCCGGCATGGACAACGAAACGGCCCAATCCTACGTGGAACGGCTCGAGAAGGCGTTCGTCGTCTTCCGCCTTCCGGCCTTCTCGCGCAATCTCCGCAACGAACTCAAGAAATCGAAGAAGGTCTACTTCTTCGACACGGGCGTCCGCAACGCCTTGATCGGGGACTTCCGTCCGCTCGCGTCCCGGTCCGACGCGGGGCACCTGTTCGAGAACTACCTCATCGCCGAACGGATGAAGAACAACGCCCTCCGCGAACGCGACGTGCAGTCGTTCTTCTGGCGCACGAAGGGAGAAGGGTCGAAGGAGATCGACTATCTGGAGGACTCCGCCGAACGGGGCCTGGTCGCCTACGAATTCAAATGGAATCCGTCGCAGGCGGCCAGAGCCCGCTCGCCGAAGGCATTTTCGGAAGCCTACCCGGATGCCACCTGGACGCCGGTTTCGCGGGACAACTACGTCGAATTCGTGACAGGGCTCATTTGACATTCCCTCCACGATCCCGCCGACCTCTGCAAACGCGGAGGGCAACGCAATTCCGACTGCGGCGCGCGAACGAGAAATCTATTTGATCGCCTTGCCGGCCTTGAAAGCGGGGGCGTCGACCTTGCGGCTCTTCACCGCGTGCCAGCCGGCGCGCGCGACCTTGTCGGAGAACCGTTGAAGGCATTGCCTGGAAAGCGATCGTCTGATAGACTGGACGACATGCGCCAGACATTTGCAGAGCCGCCGCCGCCCCTCGTCGCCACCGACCTCGACGGAACGCTTCTCGACTATCGGACGAGAAGCGTTCCCGGCGGCTTCGGCGCGGTCCTGGACCGGGTGCTGGCGGCCGGAACGACCTTCGCGGTCGCCTCCGGGCGGACGCCGGCCTCCGTCCGTTCGCTCTTTCCGGAGCACGCCGACCGCATCTGGATCGCGTCCGACAACGGGGCGCGCCTCTCGCACGGCCCGGACATCGTCTTCGAGCGCACCCTCGAGCCCGAGCTCTGGCGCGCGCTTTCGTCGGAGGCCTGCCGCATCGGAACGGTCGACGTTCTTCTGGTCGGCGCCGAGGCGTGCTACATGCGCGACAGCGGCGCGGAGGCCGCCGAGCTGTTTCGCCGCTACTACTTCCCGCTCCGCACCGCGCCCGACCCCGCCGCCGCGGCCGGCGAAGACCGCATCCGGAAGGTCCTCGTCTGCAATCGCGACCGGCGCCCCGACGCGGAGCTCGACGCGCTCCGCGGACGATTCGGCGACCGCGTCAGCGCCGTCTCCGCCGAGGCGGGCTGGATCGACTTCATGGCGGCGGGGGTGGACAAGGGCTCCGCCATCCGGCGCCTCCAGGATCTGCTCGGAGCAGACCCCAGGCGATGCGTCTGCTTCGGCGACTGGGAGAACGACGCCACGATGCTCGCCGCATGCGGCCGAAGCTACGCCATGTCCGGGGGGCATCCGGCCGCGTTGGCCGCAGCCCGCTTCGTCGCACCCCCCTGCGACGAGAACGGGGAGATCACCGTCCTCGATCGCCTGTTCCCGCCGGCCGGGAATTGACGAAGCCCTTTCTTTGCAGGTCTTCCGCGGCTCTGGTAGAATCGAGCGACATGACACGCATCCTGTTCGTCTGCCACGGCAACATCTGCCGCAGCCCGATGGCCGAGTTCTGCATGAAGGACCTCGCGCGCAGGGCCGGGCGCGAGGGCGAGTTCGAGATCGCCTCGGCGGCGCTGCACACCGACGAGATCGGCAACCCGGTCTATCCGCCCGCGCGGCGCGAGCTCGCCGCCCACGGAATCGCCTGCGACGGCAAGACGGCGCGCCTCGCCACGCGCGCCGACTACGCGCGGTGGGACCGCATCGTCGGGATGGACGAGGCGAACCGCCGCGACCTGCTCCGGCTCTTCCCCGGCGACCCGGAGGGCAAGGTCTCGCTCCTGCTCGACTGGACCGACCGTCCGGGCCCCGTCGCCGATCCGTGGTACACGCGCGACTTCGCGACGACCTGGCGCGACGTCCTCGAAGGATGCCGCGCGCTGCTCGCCGCCCTCTGATCCGCGCTAGACGTAGTCGACGACGCTCGCCCAGTGGGAGAGCAGGTCGAGGGTCTTCCGGTCCTTCGCGTTGGCCGATTCGGCGGCGGCGACGACCGGGAGCCACTTCTGCACGTCGGGGACCTGCGCGCCGAGGGCCTCGCACGCGAGGGCCATGTACTTCTCCGCGGCGGCGACGTGGCCCGAGAGCCAGAAGAGCAGGTAGGAGCGCGCGACGTCCGCGAGCGGGTCGCCGAGGCGCACGTGCGCCCAGTCGATCACGCGCCAGTCGCCCTTCGGCGTGATGATCACGTTGGAGGGGTTGAAGTCGCCGTGGCAGAGCGCGGTGCCGCGCGGGAGCCCCTGCAGC
>CAMNDA010000140.1 GCA_946534745.1 uncultured Verrucomicrobiota bacterium
GCGGCGACCTCGGTCTCGACGCAGTCGGCGATGAGCTCGCGCGACGGGAGCGAGTACTTCATGCCCGTGTGGGCCATCGCGAGGCCGTCGCACACGCCGATGGTGTCGAACTCGAACGGCACGCCGCCCGCCTCGCGGATGGCGTCGGCGACGAGCCTGCCGACCTCGCGCAGGTGGTGGTGGCCGGGGATGATCTCGACGAACGAGTTGCAGACGGCGATGAAGGGCTTGCCGAAGTCCTCCTTCTTGAGGCCGTCGGCGTAGAGGAGGGAGCGGTGGGGGGCGCGTTCGAAGCCCTTCTTGATGGTGTCGGAGTTCATGGTCGGGTGGGTGGTTAGGTGGTTAAGCGGTTAGGTGGTTGGGTGGTTGTCGTCAGTCCAGGGCGGCGTAGAGCGGGTTGCGCAGGCCCCAGGTGAGGTTCCGGGTGGTGAACGGCGGCTCGTTCTGGATCATCACGACGAGCGAGAGCTTCTCGACCGGGTCGACGAAGCTGTTGGTGCCGAGGGCGCCGTCCCAGCCGAACGTGCCGGGGTTGCACGGGTTGGACGACGGCGCGCCGGCGACCTTGACGTGGTTGAAGAACGCGTAGTTGCTGCCGGGCTGGTCCTGCCAGGTGTAGAACTTGGCCTGCTCCGGCGTGAGCATCGGACTGGTCATCAGCCGCATCCCGCAGGGCGAGAGGAAGCGGTGGCCGTTCCACGTGCCGCCCGCCTGGAGCATCGCCATGAGCTTGCACCAGTCGCCGATCGTCGAGACGAGCCCCGCGCCGCCGGCCTCGTAGCCGGTCTCGGGCACGTAGTCCGAAAGGCCGATGCGGCGGCCGACCTCGGGCATCGCGCGCGGCGACCCTTCCTCGCCCGGCACGCAGTGGTAGCACGTCGCCATCCGCGCGCGCTTCTCCGGCGCCACGGTGAAGCCGGTGTCGTCCATCCCGAGCGGATCGAAGATCTCTTCGCGCAGCCACTGCCCGTAGCGCTTGCCCGTCGCGACCTCGATCACGGCCGCCATCACGTCGGCGTTGAAGCCGTAGGCCCAGCGCGAGCCGGGGAAGAACGAGAGCGGGACGGCGCCCATGCGGTCCATGAGCTCGACCGTGCCGGTGTAGACCCCGCGGTCGACCTCGGCCCGCTGCTCCTCGATCAGCTTCTTGCGGCCGCGGTCGCCGGGATCCCAGTCGCCGACGTAGGTGATGCCGCTCGTCATGTTCAGCAGGTCGAAAAGGTAGACGGGCCGTCCGCCCGGGCCGATCCGGTGCAGCTCGCGGCCGTCCCACCAGCTCTGGTCGCGGAAGCCGGGCAGGTACTCGTAGACCGGCGTGCGGAGCGCGAAGATACCGCGGTCGGCGCACATCGCGGCGGCGAGGCCGGTCACGCACTTCGTGGACGAGAACATCCGGAAGAGCGTGTCGCGCGCCATCGGGCGGCCCTCCGCGAGGTCGGCCATCCCGACGGCGGCGTGCCAGACCTCGCGCGAGTCCTTGACGACCGCGGCCTGGACGCCGGCGCACTCGCCGCGGTCGACGGCGCGCTTCATCATGTCGGAGAGGACTTCGAGCCTGCGCGGATCCAGGTTCATGGCGTGGCGGACGGGAGGGAGATCCTATTCGGCGGCGGGGGCGGGCGCGGGCGCGGCCTCGGGCGCGGCGTCCACCACGGGCGCGGGCTCGGGCTCGGCCTCGGGAGCGGTCGCGGGATCCGAAGCGGACTCCGCCTTTTCGCAGACCGCCTCTTCCGCGGGCGCTTCCGCGGCGGCCTTCCTCTCCTGGTAGGACTTGTTCCAGCAGTAGGCGCCGAAGGCGAGCGCGAGGAGGACGACGAGCACGCCGAGCGTGACGGCGGCGCGCTTGGCGGGGGTGCCCTCGGCGTCCTCGGGGTAGGCCTTGGTGAGCGTGAACTGGCGGCGCAGTTTGCGCGTGAGCCGCATCGACTTGTTGACGGCCCAGCCGCAGCCCTCGATGATCGGGCCCATGTCCTGGCGCATCAGCTTGAGGACGCCCGCGAGCACGATCGGCCCGAGCACGACGGCGAGGATCACCAGCAGCGCGGTGAGGCGCTGCGCGCCGGACATCGCCGAGACGGACTTGGCGATGAACGCGAAGGCGGAGCCGAGGGCCGCGATGGCGACCGAGACGCCCATGAACATCCCGGCCGCGCCGCCGCCCGCGGCGGGCGCGGCGGCGGGGGCGGGGGCCGGCGCGGCGGGGGCGGGCGGAACCTTGCCCTCGGCGACGGCGTCCGTCGCGTCGGTGCCGGCCTTCTCGATCTTGGCCTGCGCCGCGGCGCCGAGGCCCTCGATCTTGCCCATCACGGACTTGGCGATGTTCTGGAACGGCGAGAGGATCGCCTCCTTGAGCGAGATCGGGTTCTCGATGATCGAGGTGATCTTGGCGTCGTACTCGTGGCCCTCGAGGTCGAAGAACACGCCGCGCTTGCCGACGGCGAGGTTGCCGCGCGTGCCGGCGGTGGCGGGGACGACCACGGTGAAGGAGGGCGGCCCGCCGACGGGCTCGACGAGGACGTACATCGTGTAGAGGCCGCCGTTCTTGGCGACCGCGGCGTGCGCGGCGGCGTCCGGCACCTCGATGGCGAGGTTGAACCAGCGCCCGTCGATGAGCAGACGCCCGCGCTCGAAGAGCGAGGTCTCGTTCGGCCGGTAGAACTCGGTGAGCGAGACGTAGTTGTTGAGGAAGCGCGGCAGGCGCCGGTGGAAGAGCAGCAGCTTCTCCAGGTCCGAGAACGCGGCGACGCGCTTGGCGACGATCTCGTCCTCCTCCTGCAGCTTCTTCGCGGCCGCGTCGAACGGGCCGTCCGCCCAGCCCTGGAGCTTGTCGGCGGGGAGGTTCTCGACGATGGCGCCCTTCTTGGCGCCGAGCCAGGCCTCGTGGCCGGCGAGCGCGGCCTTGACCTTCTTCCAGTCGTCCTCGCTCACGGACGCCGGGGCCTCGCGCCCGAGCACGCGGCCGAAGAGGCCGTCGCGCAGCGCGGCGACGACGTCGCGGCGGAGGGGGTTCACGTTCGGGCCGTCGAGCGGCAGGGCGCCGTCCGGCAGCGGGCGGGCGAGCGGCGCGGACTCGAGCGCGGCGGCGGCGGTGGCGCCGGCGG
>CAMNDA010000141.1 GCA_946534745.1 uncultured Verrucomicrobiota bacterium
TTCGCGCAGGACATCTGCGTCGAGGCGTGCCACGGGACGCCGCGCGCGCGGCACGCCGCCACGACGCCCCAGTCCGAGGCGAGGACGGCGTCGACGAGCGGCGCGGCGAGGTCGAGCGTGCGGCCGACGGCGCGAAGTTCGCCGTCGAAGACGATCGCGTTGAGCGTGAGATAGAGCTTCCGCCCGCGCGCGCGACAGCGCGCCGACGCCTCGCGCAGGCCGGCCTCGTCGAAGTTCGCCGCGGCGGCCGCGCGCATGTTGAGCCCGCGCAGGCCGAGGTAGACCGCGTCCGCGCCGGCGTCGAGCGCGGCCTGTAGCTGCGCCAGGCCGCCCGCCGGGGCGAGCAGCTCGACGCGCGGCGCGCGCGGGGGTGGCGGCGCGGGATCGGCGGCGCGCATGGCTCGCGGCTACTCCGCGGGGGAGGGTTCGGCGGCCTTCTGGAGCTCCGCCAGACGGGCGGCGGCGAGATTTTTCGAGATTTCGTCGTACTTGTCGACGAGGCCGACGACCAGCACGGCGCCGATCACGAGCGGCAGGACCCAGCCGAGGTAGGCGCGCAGCAGCCTCCCGGCGGCGCCGGAGACCGGGATCTTCAGGCCGCGGCCCTCGTTGGCCTCCGCGACGAAGGCGTCCCACCCCCAGCCGAACCGGTGCGTGCAGAACAGCGCGAAGACGAGCGCGCCGCCGGGCAGCGCCAGGTTCGAGACGAGGAAGTCCTCCAGGTCGAGGAAGCCGGTGCCCGGGCCGAGCGGGTGCACGCTGGAGAGCGCGTTGAAGCCGAGCGCGCACGGCAGCGAGAGCAGGAACAGCAGCCCGCTGCACGCCGCGCAGGCCCTCTGGCGCGGCCAGCCCGTCCGGTCCATCGTCATCGCGAGGATGTTCTCGCAGACCGCCAGCACGGTCGAGAACGCCGCGAACGTCATGAAGGCGAAGAAGAGCGTGCCCCAGAGGCGGCCGCCCGGCATGGCGTTGAAGACGTTCGGGAGCGTCACGAAGATCAGGCCCGGTCCCGCGCCGGTCTCGCCGCCGTTGTAGGCGAAGCAGGCCGGGAAGATGATCAGGCCGGCGACGACGGCGACGAACGTGTCCAGCAGCGTCACGTGGAGCGACTCGCCCGGCAGCGAGCGCTCCTTGCCGATGTAGGAGCCGAAGATCGCCATCGAGCCGATGCCCAGCGAGAGCGTGAAGAAGGCCTGGTTCATCGCGTTGACGCACACGCGCCCGGGGCCGCCCTCGGCGTGCAGGAAGCGCCCGAGGTCCGGCTTGAGGTAGAACGCGACCCCCTCCGCGCCGCCCTTCAGGAAGCAGCTGTTGACGGCCAGCACCACCATCATCGCCAGCAGCAGGAGCATCATCGCCTTCGTGACGCGCTCCAGGCCCGCGCGCAGGCCCATCGAGAGGATGAAGAACCCCGCCACGACGACGAGGGCCATCGCCGTGCAGAGCAGCACCGGGTCGCCGAGCATGGCGCCGAACGCCGCGCCGACCTCGGCCGGCGCGAGCCCGGAGAGCTGGCCCGTGGCGAACTTGGCGAAGTAGAGCACCATCCAGCCGCAGACGGTTGTGTAGAACATCATGAGCAGGTAGTTGGCCGCGAAGCAGACCGGGCCGTGCCACGCCCAGCCCGGCCTCCCCGGCGCGAGCGCGCGGTGCATGTGCAGCGGGCTGCGGCGCGAGGCGCGGCCCATCGCGAACTCCATCGTCATCACGGGGATGCCGAGCAGCAGCAGGAAGACGAGGTAGATCAGGACGAAGACGGCGCCGCCGTTCTGGCCGACGAGCCAGGGGAAGCGCCAGACGTTGCCGAGGCCGATCGCGCAGCCGGCCGAGAGGAGGAGGAAGCCGAGGCGGCTCCCGAGCGATTCGCGGGGTTGGTTTTCCATGGGCGCGGCATTCTACCACGCCGCCGTCCGCCGCCGCAAGCGGCCGCCGCGCGATTGAAAAACCGGAGGCGTTCTGGTAGACTCGGCCCCCGTACGGAACCCCAGCCATGTCATACGAAGTCATCGCCCGCAAATGGCGCCCGCAGGCCTTCGAGGAGGTCGTCGGGCAGGACCATGTCGTCCGCACGCTGCGCTCCGCGATCGAGAAGGGCCGCATCGCGCAGGCCTACCTCTTCGCCGGCCCCCGCGGCACCGGCAAGACCACCCTCGCCCGCATCTTCGCCAAGGCCCTCAACTGCAAGGACGGCCCCACCCCGCACCCCTGCGGGAAGTGCCCCGCCTGCCGGGCCATCGCCAGCGGCTCGTCGTTCGACGTGATCGAGATCGACGGCGCCTCGAACAACAAGGTCGAGGACATCCACGAGAGCATCCTCTCCCAGGTCCAGAACGCGCCGGTCGAGGGCAAGTTCCGCATCTTCTACATCGACGAGGTCCACATGCTCTCGGCGGCGGCGTTCAACGCGCTGCTGAAGACGCTCGAGGAGCCGCCCGAGTTCGTGAAGTTCGTCTTCGCGACGACCGAGCCGGACAAGGTCCTCGGCACGGTCCTCTCGCGCTGCCAGCGCTTCGACCTCCGGAAGATCTCGCAGGGCGACATCTGCGGGCAGCTCCGGAAGGTGTGCGACGCGGAGGGCGTCGAGATCGCCGAGGACGCGCTCCTCGCCATCGCGCGCGGCGCCGACGGCGGCATGCGCGACGCCGAGTCCGCGCTCGACCAGATCATCGCCTTCACCGGGAGGAAGATCGAGGAGGAGGACGTCCTCGGCGTCTTCGGCCTCGTCTCCCGCGCGCTCATCGAGAACCTCGCGGAGGCCGTCCTGCGCGGCGACATCGCGGGGGTCCTCGCCCGGCTCGACGAGCTCGACCGCTCCGGCAAGGACCTGCGCCGCCTCGTGGCGGAGCTCATCGACCACTTCCGCAACCTGCTCGTCTGCATCGAGCTCGGCGGCGAGACGAAGGTCCTCGACCTCACCGAGCCGCAGCGCGCGACGCTGCGCGCGCAGTCCGGCCTCGCGGACGCCTCCGCCGTCCTCGCGATCGTCGAGGAGCTCATCCGGCTCGACGGCACGCTCCGCCTCGCGCTCTCGCAGCGCACGCTCGTTGAGACCTCGCTCATCCGCTGCGCCCGCGCGTCGAAGCTCGTCGACCTCGGGAAGATCCTCGCCAAGATCGCCGCGCTTGAGCGCGCCGGCGGCCCGGCGCCGGCTCCCGCTCCGTCCCGCACGGAGCACTCCCCCGGCCTCGCTTCGCTCGGCAGCCACCTCTCGGAGGGGGCCGGCCCGAACGCCGCGCGTCCGGCGCAGGCCGCATCCGCCGGCGCCCAGGGCGATCCGCCCCCCTCCGAGAGGGGGGTGGCGCGAAGCGCCGGGGGGAGTATTCCGTCCGCCGCCGCCCCCGCCCCGGCGCCCAGGTCCGCCGAGACGGTGAAGCCGTGGGGAAAGCCGGTGGCGCCCGCGCCCGCCGCGCCGGAGCCCCCGCCGCAGCCGGTCTCCTCCCCGCTCGCCGCACCGCCGGCGCCCGAGGAGCGCGTCGTCGACGCGCGCGCCGTGATGGAGTCGCCCGAGGTGACCGCCGCGATCGACGTCTTCCCCGGCGCCCGCGTCTCGGACATCCGCTGACGCCCTCCGTTTCACCTCCTTTCAACCCTTCAACCTTTCAACCTTTCCACTCAAAACCCATTCACCCACACACAAAGGAAGAGCAAAAATGCCCGGATTCTTCGAACAGGCCAAGCAGGCCATGCAGATGCGCAACCAGGTCAAGAAGGTGCAGCGCGAGATCGAGGAGATGCGCAAGGAGTACGCCAACGCCGGCGTGAAGGTCGTCGTCTCCGGCGACATGGAGATCACGGCGCTCGAGATCTCCGACAAGTCGCTGCTCGACCCGGCGAAGGAGGAGAAGCTCGTTCGCACCTTCACCGACAACGTCAACAAGGCGATGCGCCTGGCGAAGGACGCCGCCAAGGAGCGCATGCAGGCCCTCTCCAAGGAGCTCGGCCTCGGCGGCATGATGGGCGGCTAGTCTCGTCGCACGGTCCGACGGTCACACCGTCACACGGTCAACCATGCGACCGTGCGACCGTGCGACCGTGCGACCGTGCGACCGTGTGACCGTGTGACCACATGCAGGATCCCTTCGAGCGCCTCGTCCAGGAGCTCGGCCGCCTGCCCGGGCTCGGGCGGCGTTCGGCCGAGCGGATGGCGCTGGCGCTCGTCGCGCGCGGCGCGGGGGCGATCACGCCGCTGGCGGAGGCGCTCGTCGCGGCGCGCGACGGCGTCTCGTCCTGCACGCGCTGCGGGGCGGTGACGCCGCGCGGCGCGGACCCGTGCCGGCTCTGCACAGACCCGGCGCGCGACGGCGCGCAGCTGCTCGTCGTCGAGGAGCCGGGCGACGTCCTCGCCGTCGAGCGCTCCGGCGCCTACCGCGGGCGCTACCACGTCCTGCGCGGGCTGCTCTCGCCGCAGCGCGGGACGGGCCCCTCCGACCTTTCGCTCGACGCGCTCCGCGCGCGCCTGCGCTCGGGCGAGGTGCGCGAGGCGATCCTCGCGCTGCCGACCGACGTGGAGGGCGACGCGATGGCGTCCTACCTCGGCGAGATGATCTCGAAGTCCTTTCCGGAGGTGCGCGTGACGCGCCTGGCCTTCGGCCTCCCGGCCGACAGCGGCGTGCGCTACTCCGACCCGCTTACCCTCCGCCGCGCCATCGCCGGCCGCCTGGGAGTCTAGCCATGGAAACGGAGAAGCGAATCGTCCTGCTCGGCAGCACGGGCTCGATCGGCGAGAACGTCCTGCGCATCGTCTCGGACCTCCCCGGGCGCTTCCGCGTCGTCGGCCTCGCCGCCGGCCGCAACGCCGACCGCGTCGCGCAGCAGGCCGCCGAGTTCGGCGTCCCGCG
>CAMNDA010000142.1 GCA_946534745.1 uncultured Verrucomicrobiota bacterium
CACCGACCTTTTGCATGTCAAGCAAACGCTCTAACCAACTGAGCTAATCCCCCGGCGTTTCCACCTGCGTGGTGTCGGAAAACGGCGGGGATGCTACTCTTTTCCCCCGCCGGAGTCAATCACTTTTTTCGCGCGGAAAAAGGAAGGGCCGCGGAGACCCGCGGCCCTTCCGGACGACCGGCGTCGCGCGCCGGCTACTCGCCGGGATTGACGTAGTTGACCTTGCCGGTCTTCACGCCGTCGATGTAGACCTCGACGCGGCGGTTGGCGAGGTTTCCGCTGACCGGATCGTTGGCGGCCTTCGGGTGGTCGAAGCCGTAGCCGATCGCCTTGATGCGGTCCGCGCCGATGCCCTTCTGCTGCAGGTAGCGCGAGACGGACTGCGCGCGCTTCTGCGAGAGCGTGATGTTGTAGTTGCGCTTCGAGGTGCGGCGCTGGTCGGCGTGGCCCTCGACGACGGCGGTCGAGCCGGGGTTGCGGAGCATCACGTCGGCGACCTTGTCGAGCTGCTCGAAGAACTCGGGCTTGATGACGTCCTTGTCCGTGTCGAAGTTGATGTTGAGCTCGAAGAACAGGATGTCGTCGGAGGGGTCGAGGGGGTTGGTCTCGTCGTAGATCACCTCGTGGCCGTCGCGGACGCCGCCCTTGTCGGTGTCCGGGTCGAGCGGGTTGGTCTTCGTGCGGAGGACCTCGTAGCCGTCGGAGAGCATGTCGTAGTCCGAGTCGGGGTTGAGCGGGTCGGTGCGGTGGGTCTTCACCTCGTCGCCGTCGCGGAGGCCGTCGTGGTCGGTGTCGGGGTCGAGCGGGTTCGTCTTGTAGGTGACGACCTCCTCGCCGTCCTTGAGGCCGTCGCGGTCGGTGTCGGGATCGAGCGGATTGGTCTTGTAGGTCTTCACCTCGTCGCCGTCGAGCAGGCCGTCGCCGTCGGTGTCGGGATTCTTCGGGTCGGTCTTGTAGGTCTTCACCTCCTCGCCGTCGGTGAGGCCGTCGCCGTCCGTGTCGGGGTTGAGCGGGTTGGTCTTGTGGACGTTGACCTCGTCGCCGTCGGAGAGGCCGTCGCCGTCCGTGTCCCAGTTGTGGGGATCGGTGCCGATGCGGAGCTCTTCGTCGTCCGTGAGGCCGTCGCCGTCGGAGTCGACGGGGAGGATCTGGTTCCTGAAGCCCTCGTCGTCCTTGATGCGCGACGCGCCGAAGCGGTAGATGAAGCCGACGTCGACCGTGTGGTTGAACTCGGTGTTGTAGCCGGCCAGGTCGATGCGCGTGTCGAGGCGGAGCGTCCACGCGTCGTCGAGGTGGTACATGATGCCGCCGCCGGCGCGGAAGGAGGCGCAGACGGACTCGTCCATCACGTCCTCGCCGAACGTCGTGAGGCCGGCGCCGAAGATGAGGTAGGGGTCGAACTTGTCGAACTTCGAGAAGTGGAACATCGCGTCGAAGTAGAACATCGCGCCCCACGTGTCGTCGAAGTACCACTTGCCCTTGGACTTGGACTGGCGCCGGGAGTGGAGGCGGTAGACGCCGTCCTCGTCCCTCCAGCCGTAGCCCTTGAGGTTCTCGTCCATCTTCGGGGCGTAGACGACGCTGCCCTCGAAGCTCCACCACTCGGAGTAGTCGTAGCCGACGCGGATCGTGAGGTAGAACGCGTCCTTGAGCGGCTCGTCGCCCTCGAGGTTCCAGTAGCCGACGCCGGGGCTCACGTACCAGCGGCCGAGATCGGGGTCCTCGAGAGGTTCGGAGGGCGCCTGCGCCGCGGGAGCCGGCGCGGGGGCGGGCGCGGGCGCGACGTCGACGACCGGGGCCGGCGCGGGATCGGGCGCGGGGGACAGGGCGGGCGCGACGGGCGCCGCGAGGGCGGGAACAGCGGCGAGCGCCGCGAGGAGGGAGAACGTGGATGTGCGTTTCACGGTTGGTGGGTCCTCGGTGGGAGGTGACGGAAAACGGGTGGTGCGGTTGTTTTGGCGGGTATAATAGCACACGTGCCCGCGCGAGAAAAGCGCAAAATTCGTGCGCGGGGGCTTGCGCGCGGGCGGGCGAACGGCTAGAATCCCGCCCCCATGCAGCACCCCCCCATCGTCCTCGAAGGCTACCGCAACCTCCACTACGAGATCCGCGAGATCGTGGACTTCGGCCACGCGCTCCAGCGCATGGGCCGCCCCATCACGTGGGAGAACATCGGAGACCCCGTCGCGGCCGGCGAGAAGGTCGAGCCCTGGATCAAGGAGATCGTCGCGGACCTCGTCGCCAACGACGAGAAGTCCTTCGCCTACTGCCCCAGCCGCGGCGTCCTCGCCACGCGCGAATTCCTCGCCGCCAAGGCGAACGAGCGCCCGGGCGGCACGAAGGTCGGGCCGGACGACATCCTCTTCCTCAACGGCATCGCGGACGGCGTCGACAAGATCTACGACCTCATGAAGAAGGACGCGCGCGTGCTCATGCCGTCGCCCTCCTACCCCACGCACACCTCCAACGAGGGCAAGCGCGGCGACTACCCGCACCTGCAGTTCCGCCTGGACCCCGCCGCGGGGTGGCTGCCCGACCTGGAGGAGATCGAGAACAAGGTCCGCTACAACCCGCAGGTCGTCGCGATCGCGCTCGTCAATCCCGACAACCCGACGGGCGCGGTCTACCCGCGCAAGACGCTCGAGGGCATCGTCGCCATCGCGCGCAAGTACGGCCTCTTCGTGATCTGCGACGAGATCTACTGCAACATCGTCTTCAACGGCGTCGAGAAGGTCCACCTCTCGCAGGTGCTCGGCGACGACGTGCCCGGCCTCGCGCTTCGCGGCCTCAGCAAGGACGTGCCGTGGCCCGGCGCGCGCTGCGGCTGGATCGAGATGCTCAACCGCAAGGCGTCGCCCGCGTTCAACGAGTACTGCGGCGTCCTCGTGAAGAGCAAGATGATGGAGGTGTGCTCCACCACGCTCCCGCAGATGGCGCTGCCGCGCATCTACGGCGACCCGCGCTGGCCGGCGCACAAGGCGCGCCGCGCGAAGATGTTCGAGGCGCGCGCCAACCAGGTCTACGAGTACTTCCGCACCGTCCCCGGCGTCATCGCGCGCCCCGTGCACGGCGCGTTCTACTACGCCGTCACGTTCGAGGACGGCGTCCTGCAGCCCGGCCAGTCGCTCCCGATCGCCGACCCCGCCGTGCGCGCGTTCGTCGAGAAGAGCAACGAGGGCGTCGCGCCGGACAAGCGCTTCGTCCACTACATGATGGGCTCGGACGGCGTCTGCGTGACGCCGCTCACGGGCTTCCACACGGACCTCAACGGCTTCCGCATCACGCTGCTCAACCCCGACGACGCCGAGCGCGCCCGCACGCTCGAGCGCATCGGCTCCTGCATCCGCGCCTACATCGGCGCGTAGCGAGCCGGCGCCCGTGGCGGGGTGCGGACTTCCGCGCTTCCCTTCCATCGACCCCTGCGCTATAATGCCGCTCAGTCCTCCACCCGCCCCGGCCATGAAACGACTCCTTCGGATCCTCCCGCTTCTCGTCCCCGCGCTCGCGCTCGCGGAGAACCTCGTCTCCTACACCGGCACGTTCGCCGAGACGGACCATCCGTCCATCGCCGGCGCGCACGTCGTGACGCTGACGACCGACGGCACGCTGTCCGTCTCGGAGGACATGCGCCTGCTGCGCGTCCTCGTCGTGGGCGGCGGCGGCGGCGGCGGATTCGGCGGCGGGGGCGGCGGGCAGGTCGTCGACTGGACGCCGGAGGAGCCGGCCTTCCTCAAGAGCGACGACCGCTACACGGCCGTCGTGGGCTACGGCGGCTTCCGCAGCTACAACACCGGCTCCTGGCAGAACCGGGGGCACAACGGCTACCCCTCCTCGTTCTCCGGCACCGCCCTCTCGCTCTCCGCCCTCGGCGGCGGCGGCGGTCTGGCCTACAACAACGCCGACGGTCGCTGGGACGTCGAGGAGCCCGCGGCCTACGGAAACGGCGGCGGGGGCGCCGCCGGACGGGATTCGTCCTTCTCCCCGGCCGGTTCGCCGCCCGGTTCGGACGCCTGCTTCCGCGGCGGCGCGGCCACGAACACCGGCGACGCCGGCACGGGATGCGGCGGCGCGGGCGGCGGCGGCGGCGCGGGCGGCGACGGACAGGACTCACAGGTCTTCCACACGGCAGACCAGAACGACGCCTGGCAGGACGAAAGCGGCAACTACGAGCACGCTGGCGACGGCGGCCCGGGCGTCGCGTCCGACATCACGGGCGTTGCTGTGTTCTACGGCGGCGGCGGCGGCGGCGGCATCCGGCGATCCATCTACAAGCACGGCGGCGCGGGCGGCCTCGGCGGCGGCGGCCGCGGGGCCGGCCTGTTTGGCGACGCCTTCACGGCGTCGACGCCGGGAACGGACGGTCTCGGCGGCGGCGGCGGCGGCGGCGGCCAGAAGGCCTACAACTCCAACCAGAGCAGCTCCCAGGGCGGTCGTGGCGTCGTAATCCTCCTCGTCGCTCCGGCGACAGCGGGCGAGGAGCCGGCCGACCGCGAAAGCGCCTGGGCCGTCGGCGGCACGGCCTCCTCGTGGCGCGACCCCGAAACGAAGAAGAACTGGATCGTCCACGAGTTCCGCGGGAGCGGCGAACTCGTCGTGAAGCGCGGCTTCGACGCCGAGCTGCTGCTTGTGGGCGGCGGCGGTTCCGGCGGAGTGGGAAGCGCCGGCGGCGGCGGCGCGGGCGGCCTCGTCCACACCAACGGATTCCATCTCGCGGGCGGCACCTACACGGTGACGGTCGGCGCCGGCGGCGCGCCCAGCCGGCAGAACGGCGGGAACACGACCCTCGTTTCGAGCGACGGCCGCATCTCGCTGGTCGCCCTCGGCGGCGGGGGCGGCGGCGGATACTTCGGCAAGAATTCCGCCCGCTATCCCGGTTTGGCGGGCGGCAGTTCCGGCGGCAGCGCCTGGGGCGCGGCCGCGGTCGACCCGGCACCCGGACCGGACGGCGGTCTGCAGGGGCACGCCGGCGGTTCGGCGGTTTCCTCCAATCCCGACTCCGACTATCCCGGCGGTCCCGGCGGCGGCGGCGCGGGCGGTCCCGGGCAGGACAGCGCGAAGAACGCCGTCGGGAACGGCGGTCCCGGCCTTTCGTTCGGCATCACGGGAGAGACGCGGTGGTACGCGGGCGGCGGCGGCGGCGGATACTCGACCAGCACGGGTACGACCGGAACGAAGGGACTCGGCGGTTCCGGCGTCGGCGGCGACGGCGAGTGCCGGGCCACCAAGGAAGACTTCCGCCGCTGGAACGGCCATCCCGGCCTCGACGGTACGGGCTCGGGCGGCGGCGGCGGCGGACAGGGCCAGAGCAAGGGCGGCCGCGGCGGCTGCGGCGTCCTGATCGTGCGCTACCTCGCCGACCCGCCCGGCACGATGATCCTGATCAAATAGTTCCCCTCGGCGCGCGTGGCGGGGTCCGCACCCCGCCACGGGCGCGGATCGCCCTTGTTGCGGGGGCTCGGCTGTGATAGACTTCACGGCATGAGGACGATCCCTTCCGCCGTCCGGGGCGCGATTCTCGGACTTTCCCTCCTTGCGCTGCCGTCCGCGGCCGCGATCTACGTCCCCGGGCTCGTGCAGGCGAAGCTGCCGGGCGACCACAACCTGACGGCCGACATCGCGTCGCACGAAACGGCGAGCTTCGTTCCGGGCACGCTCGCCACCACGATCGACGAGCATGAGACGAGGGAGAATCCCTACGACGGCGTCCGGTGGACGTGGTCGAACACCAACACCTTCGCCTACGCGGGGTCGATGTTCCTCGAGGCCGGGACGACCTATCGCTTCGCCAAGTACATCGACGACTCCGGCGACGTCTGGGTCGGCGGGACGAAGATCATCGAGAACGGCGGCTGCACCGACACGCCGGTCGGCGCCTACACGCCCGGTTCCACGGGCTGGCACGCCATCGAGGCCCGGTTCGGAAACGGGTACGGCGGCGCCGGCGCGAAGGGCGTCGCCAACGGCTTCTGCTGGAACACCAACGGCGTCGATTCGTTCACGACGGGCACGCTGACGGAGGGGGAGGGCTGGCATCCGGTCTTCGACCCGGGCGACGCGACGCTCCTGCGCGCGAAACTCTCCGACGAGAGCCACGTCGCCGTAACCGCGATCGGGAAGGACGGCGACGACCTGCTCGTCTCGATCGCGTTCGCGGACGTCCCGATGGCGGGCGCCTCGCTCGCGGCGTTCTGGGGCCCGGCCG
>CAMNDA010000143.1 GCA_946534745.1 uncultured Verrucomicrobiota bacterium
ATGAGCGAGATCGCGAGCGTGAGGAAGAGGATCATGAGCGACACGTAGGTCGAGAGCTCGATCCCGAGGACGTGGTACGTCTGCGGCAGGTCGAGCATCTGGATGAAGAAGCGCGCCGCGATGGCGGGCATGATCATGTTGGCGAGCATCTCCGCGAGCGAGCGGAGCCCCGCCGCGACGATGCGGAAGCGCCGGCTGTAGCGCATCTCGAGGAACTGCCCGAGGCTCATCGCGCGCGTCTCCCGGAAGCGGTAGGCGATGTACCCCGTGAGCCCCAGCACGATCCACAGCGGCGCGAGGACGGAGCTCCAGAAGCCGACCGAGAAGCCCGTCTTGTACCGCATCTCGATGTAGCCGACGAGCCCGATGATCGAGAGCGAGTTGGCCACGTCGCCCATCGAGATCACGTACCGCCCGCACAGGCGCCCGGCGGAGAGGAAGTCGGACACGCCGCGCACGTAGCGCCGGGTGTAGAACCCCATGTACATCACGAAGCACACGGGGAGGATCAGGATCAGCCAGTCGTACCAGGTCATGGGAGGGGGCTCGTTTCGATGGTTGGACGGGGTTGGTGTTTGGCGCGCATTCTAGCAGACGCCGGACCGCGCCGGAACTACCCGAAAGTGTAGGGCCCCGCGGGTCGCGGCCTCGCTATTCCGAGTCCTTGAGCTCCCAGGACGGCGGCAGGTCGGCCGCGACGGCGACGCCCTCCGGCCAGTCGTTCTCCCGGTCGACGATCGCGATCTTCTTGGGCGAGGGGTTTCCGTCCTTCGCGTGTGTCAGCACCGTCCCCGCCTCGCTCGCCCACTTCGTCCGGCGGAACAGGACCGACCCCGGCTTCCTGTCGGGGTTCGCCTCGGGATCCGCGTTCGGCGGAAGCGCGATCCGGCGCAGGTCCTTGACGTCCACGAGGGCCTGCTTCCCCGACACGGTGCAGCCGTCGAAGCCGATCCTGCCGACGGTGTAGACCCCCAGGCGCAGGAACGGCGCGTCGTCCTTCGTCCGGATCGTGCAGTCCTTGAACAGGAGGCCGGAGGGAGGCTCCCACCAGTTGCCCTGCAGGTCCGTGCCCTCGAAGGTGCAGCCGCCGAACCGGAGGGACGCCTCGCGGAGCCCGAAGATCGAGCAGTCGGCGAAGTCGCAGTCCTTCGCCGCGAAGCGGCCGCCGTAGAACCCGCCCAGCTTCGTGCCGCGGAAGTGGCAGCGCTCCCAGTCGTTCGTCAGGCGGAAGCGGTTGAAGTCGCAGTCCTTCACGGTGACCTCGTACCAGCGCCCGCCGGGGAACGGCTGGTAGCCGCTGATGTCGGTGCAGTTCTCGAACGAGCAGGCGTAGGCGTTGGCGATGCCGACCCCCATGTTCCGGAAGCGGCAGTTCACGACGCGCCCGGCCGGGCCGACGTCGAGCGCGAAGGGGCTCTCCCCGCCGTCGAGGTCGAGGCCCGAGAGGACGTAGTCCCAGCCGTCGGAGCGATTGTCGTTCACGCCGAGGTGGACGGCCTTCGCGTACTCGTTGCCGTCGAAGCGCCCGTAGCCCGAGCGCAGGCGGGAGTCGCAGCGGTAGGTGGCGGAGCCGACGCGGTTCCCGCGGACGCACGGCGAGTGCGTGCGGCCCCAGAAGTAGATGTCGCCGTCGTTCTCTTCGAGGACGAAGTTGTGGCCCGCGCAGGTGAGGATCGAGTTGTTGCGGGGGTTGTCGCGGAAGACGTTCCGCAGGAAGTAGACGTCCTGCATCTGGTCCCAGCCGTCCTCCGCGTCGAACGCGCAGCACGCCGCGCTCTCGCCGGACGTCGTGAAGAAGTTCCCCTCGAAGAGCATGTTCTTCATCGCGGACGCCGCGTAGCCGACGCACCGGCAGCGCTCGAACGAGCAGTCCTTCACCGCGCAGTTGACGGGCAGCCGGAAGGCCGTGGCCGCGAGGCCGGACTCGTTCGCCGCCTCCGCGCTCTCGTCCTCGACCGACACGCGGAGGAACGCCGCGCCCTCCGGGATCCACATCTCGCGGTACTGCCACGCCGTCTCGGCCGAGAGGAACCGCTTCTCCGCGTCGTACCACGCGACCGTCATCTGCCAGGAGCGCGTGGCGCGGCCCTGGTAGCCGAGGAACTTCGAGATCTGCAGGCGGCCGCGGCCCTTCTCGAAGATCGGCTTGAGGTCCTTGTAGTCCGTCGTGAAGCGGTATTCGTCCGACGCGTCGACCTCGCCCGTCCTCGGGTCGAGCCCGCCCGGCGCGAAAGCGGGGAGCCGCTCGAAGAAGAACGAGAGCCAGCCCTTGTCGTCCTTGGCGATGCCGTTCTGGCCGCCGTAGCCCGTGATCTCGGCGACCTTCACGCCCTCGACGGAGCAGTACCACGTGTCGCCGGCCAGGAAGAAGCCCGTCGGCCACTCGGAGTTGTTCGGCGAGCCCGCGTAGTCGTGCTCCCAGTAGTCGCCCTCCAGGGTGCCGCCGACCAGATGCGCGTCCGTCGCGCTCGCGAAGCGCACCAGCGTCGAGCTCGAGCCCGTGAAGCCGTTCTGCTTGAGGACGGCCTCGCCGAGGTCGAGCGTCAGGCCGCTCGGCACCTCGACGGCGTTCGTCCAGGAGAGGCGGTACGTCCCCGGCAGCATCACGAACCGGCGGAAGCCGGCCGCCGCCTTCTCGTCGACGAGCTTCTGGAGCCCCAGCGCCGTCTTCACGGCGTCCGCCTCGACCGCCGCCTTGTCGTACCCTTCGTCGTAGACGACCTTCGCCTTCTTGAAGGCCTGCCAGGGCAGCTTGCCGGTCTCGGGATCCAGCGGCACCGTGACGACGTAGCCCGGCACGCCCTTGCGCTTCTCCTTCACGACCGTCGACGTGCCGTTCGTCGCCACGTGGACGACCCGCTCGAGGTCGCCGTCGTTGCGGATGCCGTAGGCCGCGAGGTCCTCCTCGGTCATCCGGTAGACCTTGTCCGCGGGAATCTCGAGGTCGGCGGGATCCACCACGCGGAAGTCGTGGATGACGCGGTGCGACTCGCGTCCCTTCGCGTCGACCGCCCAGACGCGCATCTCGTACTCGCCCGCGGGGAGCCTGCCGAGGTCGAACTCGGCGTCGCCGCTCGGGAGGTCCGCGAGCGTCAGGACGTTCGACGCGCCGCCCTTCGGACGGTACTCGAGAAACGCGGTGAAGCGATGCGAGTCGTCCAGGAAGCGGATCTTCGAGGACTCGAAGTCCGTCACGAAGAAGCCGACCTTCACGGCGTCGCCCGTCGTAACCGTCGGCTTCACGTAGTAGGTCGAGACGTACGGGTACCTCAGCGCCTCGGGCGGCTGGTAGCTACCATCCTCGGGCATCTGGTCCTTCAGGACCGAGGGATCCGTGAGATACCCGGGCAGGACCGGGGCGGCGCCGGCGAGCTGCGCGGCGGCAATGGCGGAGAGGAGGAGTGTTCGTTTCATGCGTGGCATTCTACGCGTTCGTCCGTCGCCGGGCAATGGTACGAAAGTGTAGTCCTGGCGCTCAGCTATGGGCTCTTTCATCCTCCCTTCCGGCGTTGGCGTCATTCTACGTCGATTCCCGCGCCGGCGAAACCCTCCAATTGGAGGGGGGCGCAACGCCGCCCCCTCCCGCCCGACGACTACCGTCTCTAACCGCCCGCCCCACGCCGAGCGATTGTCAACCAACGCCAAGGACAATCCAAACCCCAGTCCGACCCGGCTCTCCTGTCACTCTTCCGTAAACCGCTCCTCGAGCCATTCGCGGCGGAGGCGGGCGATGTCGTGGTCGATGTTCAGCATCGCGCGGCCGGCGTGGTTCCAGATGTCGGCGACGTCCTCGTCGGTCATGCCGGACTTGACGCGGTCGGCGTAGGGCCGGATCGAATCGACGAGCGGCTTCACCTTCGCGAGGTAGAACGCCTGGTCGCCCAGCTCCGGATCGGACCAGATCTCCGCCGGGCCGTTGTGCTTGGCGGCGAGCGCGGCGTCGAAGACGGCCTTCGCCTTCGGCAGCAGCGCGCGCTCGATCGCGAGGCGCGCGGCGGCGTCGACGTCCGCGAACCTCATCTCGGCGAAGGAGGAGCGGTTGTGCACGGAGATCGAGCCGCCGAGGCTGCGCCCGCCGTGCGACCAGTTGAGGAACTCGACGTACCACGCCGGCGTCTCCGGCGGCATGGAGGCGAAGGCCGCGGCCCACGGGATCCGGAGAAGCGTCGCGACGCCGTCCTCGAGGTACAGGCTCTGGAAGCGGAGGGTCCCGCGCTCCTGCCGCGTCACGCGGTAGCCGGTGCCGTTGTCGTACTGCGTGGTGAAGCCGTCGTCGGGCTTCGCGTCCTCGCCCGTGCCGAAGAGGAAGCAGTGGTACGGGTCGTCGATGCCGGTGGAGACGTAGGCCTCGACGCCGGGCGCGCGGGCGAGGCCGGCGCGGATGTCGCCCATGTTGTCGAGATACTGCCGCAGGAGGAACGCGACGCCGGACGGGTCGCAGAACGCGAAGAGCTCGGACGGGCGGAAGGTCTCGCCGTTGTCGGTCGTCATCTCGCGTCCGGTCAGGGCGGCGTCGGTCTCGATGAGGAACTCGAGGTTGTCGCCGTACCGATGCACGAGGAGCGCCTTCGGCGCCTTCTTGTAGAAGTCGGACTCGACGATGCCGCGCACGTCGTGCGGCGCGTCGCCCCACCACGGGCAGGAGAACGACACGGGCTCGCGCGGCGGCACGACCTTCTCGCGCTCCTGCCAGATCCGGCGCGCGCCGGCCTCGTCGCCGCGGGAGAGGTAGTCGCGCGCCTGCTCGGCGAGGAGCTTCGCGAGCTCGACCTTGTCGTCCGCCTCGCCGATCTGGCGCAACCACGCGCGGCAGGCGTCGATCGCGCGCCCGGGACCGTCGGCCGCCCGTCGGAAGGCGAGGAACTTCTCCGCGCTGCGGAGCGTGTTGGGGTTGACCCGGTTCGCCTCGTCCTTCGCGCGCTCGACGACGCCCTTCGCGTAGGCCTCGCGGCGCGCGGCGAGGTCGCGGCCGGGGAACTGGCCGGTGTAGTCGAAGAGCCGCGTGGCGTCCGGCCGTGCCTCGACGGGGAGCGTGTCGACCCATCCGAGCAGCCATTCGGCGAACGCGGCCTCCTTGAAGGCGGGGTCGGCCTCGCCGCGCCGGACCTGCCAGGCGGCGGCGTCGAACGCGGCGCGCGCGCAGCCGGTCTTCGGGTCGGCCGCGAGCGCCTCGGCGATCTTCGCCGGGACGCGCTCGCGGAAGAGGGCGGCCGACTTCTCCGCGCAGAACTTCGCGTAGTCGTTGACGGCGCGGCCCCAGGCGCCGGAGCCGGCCGTGCAGGCGGCGATGGCGGCGAGGCGCTCCTCCTCGGTCGGCTCGCGCCTCTCCGGCTCGGGGTCGAGCCCCATCGTGCGGCGCAGGTCGACGCGCCGCGACTCGGCGTAGGCGCGGTCGTCGTCCGAGAGGCCCTCGAACGCGAACGGGCGCTCGACCTCCGCGAGGGCGCCGGCCTCGTCGCGCGTGGACTCGAGGCGGTACTGCGCCATCTGGCGGCAGATCTCGATGCGCTGGCGGTTGCGGAAGACGGCGTTCG
>CAMNDA010000144.1 GCA_946534745.1 uncultured Verrucomicrobiota bacterium
GGGGTGCCGCCACGCCGGCTGCGGCCGGGTGTCGCGGCTTCGCCGCTCGCTGTCGTCGGGTTTCACGGTGGTTGTCTCGTCGTCTTGTCGTCTCGTCGTCTTGCGTCTGGCGTCTCGCCCGATGCAAGGCGCCAGACGCCAGACGATAACTCACTCCGCGCCCTCCGCGGACTCCGCGTGGGAGACTCCCCCAGCCTCGCTTCGCTCGGCAGCCCCCTCAGGGAGGGGGCCGGCTTCGCCGGGACGGGGCTCAGCGGACTCTGCGGTCTCTGCGTGAGGTTTCGCCTCCGCGGACTCTGCGTGAGGTTCATCCGCGGCGGGCGTGTTCGTGGCGGCGGAAATTGCTTTTCGGGAGAACACGACCCGACCGTCCTCGACTCGGCATTCCAGATTGGCCTTGTCGGCGGCGATGTTCAGCGCGGAGCGAAGGGGAAGCCACTTCGCCCTGACCGTGATTCGGGGGATGTCGTCCAATGCGGAAGAATCGTCGGCATCGGATTCGATGGGGGAACCGCCGATATCGAAGTCCACGCGCCGGCCGTTCCCGGAGTCGAAGGAGAAGGCAACGCCTCGTTTCGAGGACTCGGTCTTCGCATCCACCTCGCACGAAGCATCCTGGAGGAACGCGATCAGGTCGCAAAAATACATTTGATAGAACTCGAAGTCTTCGACGAGGATGGAATCCAGTTTCTCGTTCACGATGTCGTCAAGCGTTTGCTGCGCGCGTGCCTCGCGGTGGTTGACTTGCCATTCGCGTTCGTCGATCCGCCCGAGCAGGGCGAGGGCCGATTCGTTCCTATGGTCGGCGCGCAAGACCGATTCCATCTGCTCGCGGGCCTTTTCGAATTCGCCCGTTGCGCAATAGACCTTCGCTTGGTGAAAATGGTCTTCGAACGGCGCGCGCGGGGGACGCGCACAGTCAATGCTCTCCGCACGAGGACTGCTCGGCGTGGCGGGGTCTTCGGCGCGCGACGGCGCGGCGGCGAGGGCGAGGAGGGGGAGGAGGATGGCGAGGCGTTTCATCGGGTTGAAGAGGTTGAAGAAGTTGAAAGGGTTGAAGGAGTTTAAAGTTGAAAGGGTAAAGGGAAAAGTGGCGGAGCGTAGCGGGGGCGGGGTCAATGCTGAATGCTGAATGCGGCGTGGCGGACGCTAGTAGTTTCCTCCCACGCAATACCAGATTCGGTCGGCGAGCTTTTTCGTTCGAGTCACGTTTTCGAACGGTTCCAGGACGAGCGGGGACGGAATGGCGGCGGAGGTCGGAAACACGACGAAACCCTCCGCGCCCCATACCGTGCTGCGATCCCAGTAGTAGTAGTCGCCGATGGCCTCGACGCGGTTCGCGAAGGTTCCGTCGCTGAACGGAGGGATGTCGCCGCGGGCGAGCGAGTCGTGGCCTGCCGACATGTGCCGCGGCGCGAAGGAAAGACGCCCGGAGGCGATGTCCATCGCGATTGTGTCGGTTTTCGCCTGTAGTGAAGCCAGGTCGATGTTTCGCCATTCCCGCATTCCGTTCCCGCATCCATCGGTTGCGAGGAGGAGCACGAACGCGAGCAGGATGAACGCGATGAATCGTGCGGCATCCGCCAGCGCGCGGAGGAGGAGCAGGCGTTTCATGGGAGGTTGGGGGGGTGGTTTGAAGGGTTGGATGGGGCTAGGGTTGGGCGGCATTGCACGGCGTGGCGGGGGATGTCAGTCCCACCACCATCCGATGTATTTTTCGTTCAGGCGGCCGTTCTCGTCGAACGAGACCCAGCAGCGCCAGTAGGATTCCGAATTCCCCCAGCCGGTCATCTGCCAGGAGGGGGAGGCGTCCGGAAACACGAACTTCGGATCCAACTGCTTCTTGCGCAACAGTTCCTCGGTCGCATACCACTCGGCGACGGCATTCCATTCGGGGTTGGGGCCGTGCCCCAGAATGCCGGAGTAGCCGTCCCCGATCCGGGCGCGGACCTCCTCGCGCGTCGAGCCGAGCGGCAGGCGAAGGAAGGCGTTCCGGCTAAACTCGGGCCGGTGCCGGGTGCGAATCCAGACGGTCGGCTCGCTGCTTCCCAGTCCGCCCAGGTAGGCAAGGTCGAATTCGGGGACGTAGCACTGCCGGAGGCCGCAGCCGAGCAGACCGAGGGCGAGCGCGCAGACGAGCGCCTTCCACGCCCGGAGCCGCCGGACCGCGAGCGCGAAAAGGACCGCGAGGGCGGGGACGAGGACGAACGTCAGGTCTCGCATCACGAAGAACGGCCACGGCCCGCCGCGGGCCTCCATCACGTTGCCCGTGTCCATCGTCTCCAGTCCGTGCAGCAGGCGGAACGGAGCGCCGAACGCGATGGACAGCGGAAGCGGAAGAAACAGGCACACGAGAAACAGCGCCCAGCACGCGATGCGCGCCCTTCGGGATGTCGGCGGGCGTTTCATGGGCCGTTTCCTCCGGGCCCGTCCCTGCGGACCGTCCCCGAGCGCGGCGCGGTTGGCCTCGAGGTAGGCGCGGCGCGCGGCGGCAAGCGTCGGCTCGTCCGGGTAGAAGAGCTCCTCGGACGGCAGCCCCATGCGCTCCTCGGCGCTCTCGTACCAGACGGAGAAGGCCTGCCCGGGCTCGGTCTCGTTCCTCGCAAGCTCGATCCGCTTCGCGCAAAGCGGCGCGTTCTCGCGCAGGACCGCGCGGATTTCCGGCAGGGCCGCAAGCTGCCTCTCCGCGCCCATCGCGAGATAGGCGCGCTCTGCGCCGTCGAGGATCGCCTCCCAGCGCGGGAAGCGGTTCCACAGGAACTGCGCCAGGCCGCCGTTCTGGACCTCGTCCTCGAACTGCGCGGCGAGAACGAGGTCGCGGGCGGGGGACGCGGGGCCGTCGAGCGGGTCGACGCCGTCCCAGCGGGAAAGGAAGTCTTCGAACGGATCGGACATGGCGATGGAGCGGGCAAAGATGCTAGGGTCGGGCCGCCGCGGCGAGGGCGAGGAGGGGG
>CAMNDA010000145.1 GCA_946534745.1 uncultured Verrucomicrobiota bacterium
GCGCCCGCCGCGGCGGGCGGGGCGGCGGGCGGGGCGAGTGGCGGGCGGGGCGAGTGGCGGGCGGGGCGAGTGGCGGGCGGGGCGAGTGGCGGGCGGAACGGACGGCGTTCCGGACCCACGTCGGAGGGAAGATCTGTCAGCGACGACGGGAGAAAGTGAATGTTCCGGCGCCGAGATCCGTCCAACGATAAAACGATCCCGCCAAAGGATTCCCCATGAAACGACTTCTTCCCCTCCTTCTTTTCGTCGCGGCCGCGATCCTGACGGGCTGCGAGCACGACGGCGACGATTCGTTCGATCTCTCCGTCCGCGCGTCCGACGACCGGCTCCACAAGGGCGAGCGCTGCGAGCTCTTCGCGCGCCTCCTGGACCCGGAGGACAACTCGTCGCCCTTCTTCGGGGACCATGTGACCTGGTCCCTCGCCGATCCCTCCCTCGGCCATCTCTCGCGAACGACCGGCCGCTGGACCGTCTACCACCCGGACCGCTTCCCCTCGGATCCGGAGGACGAGTTCGTCCAGACCGTCTACTGCAAATACGACGGGCTCGTCTTCAACCACCACACGCGCCAGAAGATCCGCCATCTCGGCAGCCGCCGGCCGTGACGCGCAAAAAGTTACAGGAAAGTTACCGTAGGCGGCTTGCGCCGCGGGGGCGGGATCTGCTATGATGGCGGCGTCGGCGGGAATCCGCCCGCCGCGAAGCGAAAGGAGCCTACCGTGACCCTGCTGCACTTCTACCTCGGCTGCGCCGTGCTCGGCGGCGCGCTGCTCGTGCTCCGCACGCTGATGCTCCTCGCCGGGTTCGGCGGGGACGCGACGGACGGCCCCGACTTCGACCCCGGCACCGAGGTCTCGGACGGCGACGTCTCCGAGGGCACGCCCGGCGCGGACTTCCGGCTCTTCTCGATGCACGGCATCACGTCGTTCCTGCTCCTCTTCGGTCTCTCGGGCTACCTGCTCACGTTCCGCGAGCTCTGCGGGCCGCTGCCCGCCGCCGCGATCTCGCTCGCCCTCGGCTTCGCGGCGATGTGGTCCATCGCCAAGATCTTCCAGGCCTCGCGCCGCCTGCAGACGGACGGCACCGTGCGCCTCGCCGACGCCGTCGGGCAGAACGGCACCGTCTACCTCGCGATCCGCCCGGGCGCGGCGGGCAAGGTCCAGGTGACCGCCCGCGGCCAGCTCAAGGTCTTCGACGCGCGCGCCAAGGACCCCGCCGCCGAAATCCCCACCGGGGCGCCCATCGCCGTCGTCGCCGCCGAGGACGTCCTCGTCGTGGAGAAACGCTAGACGCCCCATCGCCACTCGACATTCAGCATTCAGCATTACCACCCAACCCCCTCACACATTCCCATGAACGCCATCCTCCTCGCCGCCGCCCATCAGGGCTCGGGCACCTCGACCTTCGTCACGCTGCTCTGCGTGTTCGCCGCCGTGATCTTCGTCACGCTGCTCACCGTCGCGCGCTTCTACAAGCGCTGCCCGTCCGACCGCATCCTCGTCGTCTACGGCAAGGTCAAGGGCGGCCGCTCGGCGCACTGCATCCACGGCGGCGGCGCGTTCATCGTCCCGCTCGTGCAGGACTACGCCTACATCGGCCTCACGCCGATGACGATCAACATCCCGCTGCAGAACGCGCTCTCGTTCCAGAACATCCGCATCAACGTGCCATCGACCTTCACCGTCGGCGTCTCGACCGACCCGGCCGTGATGGTGAACGCGGCCGAGCGCCTCCTGGGCCTGCGCGCCGACGCGATCGAGGGCATGGCCAAGGAGATCATCTTCGGCCAGCTGCGTCTCACCGTCGCCTCGCTCACGATCGAGCAGATCAACCAGGACCGCGAGAGCTTCCTCGCCGAGATCCGCAAGAACGTCGAGCCGGAGCTCAACAAGATCGGCCTCAACCTGATCAACGTCAACATCACGGACATCACGGACGAGTCGACCTACATCGAGTCGATCGGCAAGAAGGCCGCCGCCGAGGCGATCAACAAGGCGAAGGTCGACGTCGCCAAGGAGCAGAAGGTCGGCGCGATCGGCGAGGCGGAGAACAACCGCGACATGGTCGTCTCCGTCCGGCAGAACGCCGCCGAGGCCGAGATGGGCAAGAAGAAGGCCGAGGCCGGGCAGCGCGTGTTCGTCGCGGAGCAGGAGGCCGAGGCGGTCGACGGCGAGAACGCCTCCAAGGCGCAGATCGCCGAGTCCAACTCCAAGCTCGCCGTCCGCACCGCCGAGGCGATGCGGGTGGCCGAGGTCGCCAACCGCGAGGCCGAGGCCGCGATCCAGAAGGCGCAGTACGACGTCGAGATCCAGCGCCTCGCCGCCGCCGAGATCGCCAAGAAGGAGACGGAGCGCAAGCAGATCCAGATCGCCGCCGAGGCGGAGGCGGACCGCGTCCGCACCGTCGCGAAGGGCGAGGCGGACGGCGTCCTGATGAAATACCAGGCCGAGGCGGAGGGCGTGCAGACGCTGCTCGCCGGCAAGGCCGCGGGCTACAAGGCGCTCGTCGAGAGCGCGGGCGGCAACGCGCAGGCGGCGGCGACGCTGCTCATGATCGAGAAGCTCGAGGACATCGTCGCGCGCCAGGCGCAGGCGATCTCGAACCTCAAGATCGACAAGGTCACGGTGTGGGACTCCGCGGGCGGCGACGGCAAGGGTTCCTCGACGGCGAACTTCGTCTCGTCGCTCGTGAAGAGCCTCCCCCCGCTGCAGGACGTCGCCTCGATGGCCGGCGTGGAGCTGCCCTCCTACCTCGGCAAGGTGAAGGCCGACGCCGAGAAGCCCGCCGCGCCCGCCGCGCCCGCGGGCTAGCTCTCCCCGCCGCCGCGGAAGAGGCGGCGCGAGGCGAGGAGAAGGGCGAGCGCGAGCGCGTACCAGAGCGCGACGGCGCCCGGCCCCCACGGCTCGACCTCCCACGCGGCCCACGGCACGGACGCCGCGGCGCGGGAGACGGCCGCCATGCCCTCCGCGCAGAGGCACGCGACGAGGTTGCACGGCGCGCAGAGCGCGGGCAGGAGCGGCGCGAGGGCGAGCGAGAGGACGGACGCCGTCACCGCCGCCGTCGCGAGCGGAACGACCGCGAGGTTGCAGACGAGCGCCGCGGGCGAGAGGCGTCCGAAGCACATGGCGGTGAGCGGCGCCGAGACGGCCCACGCGACGATCGAGACGAACATCGCGCCGCGGACCCGGGCGCGCAGGCCTCCCCACGGCCCGGGCGGCTGGCGCCGCAGCCGCCGCATCTCCGGCCGCACGAGCAGGAGCCCCGCCGTGCAGACGAAGGAGAACAGGAACCCGAGGTCGAGGATCTGCGCCGGGTCGGCCGCGAGGATCGCCAGCGCCGCCGCCGCGAGCGACGCGGCGGGGTCCGCGCGCCGCCCCGCGAGCGGCGCGCAGAGCACCAGCACGAGCATCGTCCCCGCGCGCACCGCGCTCGGCCGCGCGCCGGTGAGGAGCACGTAGCCGACGACGAGCGGCACCGAGAGCAGGGGCCGCCACCGCCGCGGCACGACCGCGAGCGCGAGCAGCCCGGCGACCGCCCCCGCGAACACCGCCACGTGCAGGCCCGAGATGGCGAAGACGTGGACCGTCCCCGACGCCTTGAACGCCTCCGAGACCTCCGGCGGAACGTCGGTGCGGAAGCCGAGCACCATCGCGCGCACGAGCTTCGCGCCGAGGCTCTCCGGGTCGACGCCGCGCGAAAGCGCCTCCGCGCCCCGCTCGCGCAGGTCGCGCAGCGCGAGGCGCCACGCCGGGGCGTCGAGCTCCGGCGCGCGCCGCGTGGCGGGGTCCCGCTCGCGGCGCGCCAGGACGAGCAGCGGCGCCGCCGCGCGCGTC
>CAMNDA010000146.1 GCA_946534745.1 uncultured Verrucomicrobiota bacterium
GTCGCGAAGCACTTCGTCGCCATCTCCACGGCGGCGGACGAGGTCGCGAAGTTCGGCATCGACACGGCGAACATGTTCGGCTTCTGGAACTGGGTCGGCGGCCGCTACTCGCTCCCGTCCGCGATCGGGCTCTCGCTCATGATCGCGATCGGCCCGGACCGCTTCCGCGAGATGCTCGGCGGCTACGAGGCGATGGACAGGCACTTCCGCACGGCGCCGTTCGAAGAGAACCTGCCCGTCACGATGGGCCTCCTCGGCATCCTCTACAACAACCTCCTCGGCGCGCAGTCGCTCGCGGTGCTGCCCTACGACCAGTATCTCGCGCGCTTCCCCGCCTACCTGCAGCAGCTCGACATGGAGAGCAACGGCAAGAGCGTCGACAAGCGGGGCCGCCGCGTCGCGTGGCAGACCGGCCCGATCGTCTGGGGCGAGCCCGGCACCAACGGCCAGCACGCCTTCTACCAGCTCCTCCACCAGGGCACCAAGCTGGTGCCGGCCGACTTCATCGGATTCCTCCGCTCGCACAACCCGATCGGGCCGCACCACGTGCACCTCATGGCGAACTTCTTCGCGCAGACCGAGGCGCTCGCGTTCGGCAAGACGGCGGACGAGGTCCGCGCCGAGGGCGCGCCCGAGGCGCTCGTCCCGCACAAGACCTTCGAGGGCAACCGGCCGACCAACACGCTCGTCGCGGACGAGCTCACGCCGGCGACGTTCGGCGCGCTCGTCGCGCTCTACGAGCACAAGGTCTTCACGCAGGGCGCGCTCTGGGACGTCTTCTCGTTCGACCAGTGGGGCGTGCAGCTGGGGAAGGTCCTCGCCAAGAAGATCATCCCGGAGCTCACGTCGGACTCCGCGCTCGCCCACGATTCCTCCACCAACGCGCTCATCGGGCGCTTCCGCGCGGCGAATTCCAAATAACCGCTTGACCTCCGCGGGAAAATGGGGGACAATCCGCGGAACTGCCGTGACACGGCCCCGCACCGGAGCCGGAATCGTCCCCCGAAAAGGAAACCTACAAGATGAAACGCATTCTCCCCTTCTCCTTCGCCGCCCTCCTCGCGCTCGGCGCGCCCGCGCTCGCGGACGAGGCCCCCGCCGCCGCCGAGGCCAAGCCCGAGGCCCCCGCCGCCGAGGCCGCCGAGGCCGCCAAGCCCGCCAAGCCCGCCGAGCCCGAAAAGCCCGAGGTCGAGGTCCTGATCGACGGCGAGCCCGCCGTCCTCAAGTCCGAGGTCGACGAGATCGTCCAGGCCCAGCTCGCCCGCATGGGCGCGCAGTTCGGCGCCGACGCCGTCTCCGAGTACGCCGGCCAGATCCGCCGCGGCGCCGCCCGCCAGCTCGCCGACAAGTACCTCATCCTCCGCGACCTCCGCGCCAAGGGCGTGCAGGCGACCGACGAGGACCGCGCCGAGTTCTTCAAGCAGGCCACCGGCGGCGAGACCAACGTCGCCGCGATCGCCGCGCGCTTCGGGATGCCCGTCGAGCGCGTGCAGAAGGACATCGACGACCAGCTCCTCCTGCAGGTCAAGTTCCGCGAGCTCGAGAAGGCCGCCCCCGCCGCGGACTCGATCACCGAGGAGCAGATCAAGGCCCGCTTCGAGGAGGGCCTCAAGATGCGCCCGTCCCTCACCAACGCCGCCCCGGAGCAGGTCCGCGCCTCGCACATCCTCGTGAAGGTCGACAAGCCGGAGGACGACGCCGCGGCGCTCGAGAAGATCACGAAGATCCGCGAGCGCGCCCTCGCCGGCGAGGACTTCGCCGCGCTCGCGAAGGAGAACTCCGACTGCCCCTCCAAGGCCCGCGGCGGCGACCTCGGCGCCTTCGGCCACGGCCAGATGGTCCCCGAGTTCGACAAGGCCGCCTTCGAGCAGCCCGTCGGCGAGATCGGCGAAATCGTGAAGACGCAGTTCGGCTACCACATCGTCAAGGTGACGGAGAAGATCCCCGCCCACGTCCCGACGCTCGAGGACTTCCGCGAGGACATCGTCGAGTCCATCCGCGCCGAGGCCGTGATGAAGGCGCAGCGCGAATACATCGAGGGCCTCCGCGACGCCGCGAAGCTCGAGTTCGTCCGCGAGACCGTCGTCTCCGAGCCGATCGCCGTCCCCGCCCCGCCCTCCGCGGAGGAGAAGCCCGCGGCCGAGGCCGCGGAATAGGCGCCGGAGCCCTCGCGACATGGCCCGCCTGATCGAGAGCAAGCCCCACGCCGGCGCCGCGGCCCGGACGTTCGACCTCCCCGGCGGCGAGGCCGCCGTCATCGGCCGCAGCGCGACGAAGTGCAACGTCGTCGTCCCCGGCGCGGCCGTCTCCGGCATCCACGCGACGATGTCGCGCGGCCCGGACGCGTTCCTCCTCAAGGACCTCGCCTCGACCAACGGCACGACGCTCAACGGCGAGCCCGTCGAGGCGGACAGGGACGTCAAGGTCTACCGCGGCGACGAGATCCGGTTCGGCGACTTCGCCGTGACGCTCGACGGCGAGGACGTCCCCGCGCGCCCGGCCGACGCGCCGAAGCCCTCCCCCGCCCCGGCCCCCGCC
>CAMNDA010000147.1 GCA_946534745.1 uncultured Verrucomicrobiota bacterium
CGGGGGTCGCGGCGGCGCCGCCCGGTGCGGGGCGGAGGGAGCGGTCGGAGGAGATGCGGTAGCGCTCCAGGACGCGCGGCGTGGCGGCGCGCATCTCGGCGACGTCCAGGACGATCCGCTCGTCGAAGTCCTTCGTTCCCATCAGCCCGAGCTCGACGAAGGGGCCCGGCGCGGCGTCGAGGATCTCCGCGAGGTGCCGCAGGTTGCGCACCTCGACGCCGTCCGCGGTGTGCACGAACTTGCGCTCCCAGTCGAAGTAGCCCTCCATCGCGAGGTCCGGCAGGACGGTCGAGACGGCGACGATCTCCTCGTCCGGCGCCGGGCGCGTGCGGTTGAGCGCCACGCGGTCGTTCCAGTAGCGCAGCTTCGACTCGGACTGCCAGTTCCACGAGACGGTCGTGAAGACCATCCCGCCGAAGACGAGCCAGTCGGCCGCGTCGTTGTAGACGTAGCGGCGGTGGCGCGGGAGGGAGCGGAAGACGCGCGCCGTCTCGCGCACCTCCTCGCCGTCGCGCAGCAGCAGCACCGGCACCTCGTCGCCGACCTGGTGCATGTAGAACGGATACGCGAGCGAGCGCGGCTCGTTGCCCGGGAGGCGCACCTGCCCCTTGTTCGAGACCGGGAGGCCGTCGACCGCGAGCAGCACGTCGTTCGTGCGGAATGGCCCCTCGCCGTCGTAGTCGCCGGCCTCGACGATGCGGACGCCGGTCCGCCCCCCGTCCATCCTCCAGAAGCGCCGCTCGGCCTCGCTCTCCATCGGGAGCCACGAGAAGTTCTCCTGCCAGAAGCCGTCGCGCCGGCCGTCCGCCACGTCGTCGAGGAAGTGCCGGACGATCTCCGCCGGGACGATGTAGTTGAGCGACTCGCCCTCCTTGTTGCCCTGGAAGGCGATGCCCGCGACGCGCCACGTCCGCATGTCGAAGACCGGCCCGCCACTGTTGCCGGGGTTGATCGCCGCGTCGACCTGCACCGCCAGGAGCGTCGTCCAGCCGTGCGAGTAGCGGCAGTCCTCGACGCGCGAGACGATGCCCCGCGTGTAGGAGATGCCGTCGCCGCCCATCGGGTAGCCGACGGCGAGGACCTCCGACTGCACCTTCGGCGTGTCGCCGAGCGCGGCCGGCTCGATCCCCTCCATGAACGCCCCGTCCGCGACGCGGACGAGCGCCAGGTCGCAGTCGTCGTCGACGAACTCGATCTCGCCGTGGAAGAAGGCGTCCGTGTCGTGGCGCCGCACACGGAGGAAGGTCGCGTCCGCGACGACGTGCGCGCACGTGAGGATGCGGCCCGGCTCGATCACGACGCCCGTGCCGCTCGAGGTTCGCGTCGACTTCGTCTTCCACGGCTGCACGAAGTCCGGCGAAGCGGACCGCACCTCGATCTTGACGACCGCGCCGAACGACGGCGGCGCCGCCGCGGCGGGGTCTTCGGCCCGCGCCGGCGCGGCGGCGAGGGCGAGGAGGGAGACGAGGAGGGCGAGGCGTTTCATGGAAGGCCTTTGGTTGAAGGGGTTGAAGGGGTTGAAAGGGTTGAAGGGGTTGAAAGGGTGAAGTGTACAGGGAAAAGATCTTCGTCAATTTTGTCAGTTTCGTCGATTTCGTTGGTTGCGCGACGGGGTGCGGACAAGGGTTGGCGCGTCAGTCGGCGATTTCCAGGTTCAGGGCGGAGACGTCCGCGCCGGCGCGGCGGAGGGCGTCCTTGAGCTGCCGGGCGGCGGTTTTGGCGGTCTGTTCGAGGGACGAGAGCTCCCCCTGCGCGGCCTGGGCGGCGGCAAGGAACGCGGCCGGACCCTTGGCGCCCGCGTCCGCGAGGCTCTGCATCGCGCGGCCGACCGGCCTCATCGCGGCGAGGAAGTTCGCGTGGGCGCGGGCGGCGTCCTTGGGCAGCGCCGAGACGTCGAGCGCCTTGGCGCCCGCGTAGAACGCGCGGAACGCCGCGAGGCGGGTCTTGGCGCCCGCGGCGCCGCCCGGCGCGCGCTCCATCTCGGCCTTGAGGGTGCCCTCGAGCGCCGCGAGGGCGTCCGCGTGGCGCTGGGCGGGCGAGGCCGCCGCCGCGCCCGGACGGGCGTCGGGGCGGGCCGCCGGCGCGCGCGGCGCGAGCGCCATGCACAGGAAGGCGTCGCACCATGGTTCGAAGAGGGGCTCCGTGTCCGCGCCGGCCGCGCGCGCTTCGCGCAGGAGGGCGGCCTTGTCGGCGACCTGGCGCGGGATCCGCGCGGTGAAGTCCGCGAACGCGGCATTCTCCGCGGGGGAGTTTCTCTCGGCCGCGGCAAGGGTTTCGAGCGCGGTCCCGATGCCGACGCGGCAGCGGCCGTAGTCGCCGAACGCCTTCCGGAACGGCGCCGGGCAGCCGGCGAGCGGGATCTTGCGGAGCGCCTCGACTTCGGCCTTGACGATCCGCGCGTTGACCGCAGGATCGGCGTTCCCGCCGCGGGCGGCCGTCGCCCGGGTCGTCGCCTCGATCAGCTTCCGCTGCTCGCGGGCGATCGCGGCGACGACGGCCGTGACGGCCCGTGCCTCCGGCGTGTCGCGGACGACATGCTTCGGCGCCGGGGGCGGGACGGGCACCGACGACCAGACCCGGGTGGCGCGGCGCCGGAGCTCCGGATCCACGAAGCCGTCGAACGACACCTGGGGGACCGGCTCGTCGCCGAGGACCACCCGGACGCTGTCGGCGTTGAGCGGCGCGACGATCGCCGCCGTCTCGCCGGCGCCGGCCGAGCCCACCGTGGCCAGCAGGCTCACGAAGGCGCGGACGTACAGCGCGTCCGTCGCCTCGAGCGCCGGCTGCCAGCGCGCCCAGGCCGAATCCGCGTCCGCGTCGAGCGCGGCGGCCAGCCCGCGCATCGCGGCGGCCTGGATCGAACGGACCTCGCCGAGGGAACGCAGCGCCCCCGCCGTGGTCGCGGGCAGGCCCGCCGTGTCCGCCAGCTGGCCCAGAAACTCGGCTCGCCGGTCGAAGGAGGCGGCGACCGCCGCCGTGTCGCCGCGCTCGGATGCCTCGTCCTCCAGCCGGTCCCGGTCGGACACGAACGAGAACATCCGGATGAAGACCGACGAGCATGCGGCGGCGGTCTTCGCGTCGGCGGGCGGCGGGGAGGCGCTCGCGGTCAGGGCCGCGAGCGCAATGACGAGCGCCGCTGCGCGGCGAATGAAGGGTGCGGCTCCGCCGCGAATGAAGGGCGGCGGCGTTGCCGCCGAACGACGGGCCGCTGCGCGGCAAGGACGGGAGGCGAGCGCTTTCATGGCGTGGCGGGGTCGGCGGGGTAGAAGTCGTCGAGGATGCGGAGGGCGTCGGCGGGGCCGTTCTCCTTCAAGGCGCGGAGGGCGCGGCCGGCGACGCCGCAGAAGCGGAAGGGGTCCTTGTGCGCGAGCTTGAGGAGGCGCTTGGCCTCGGGTTCGCCGGCGGGCCCTTCGCGCAGGAGCAGGCGCGCGAGCCGTTCGGCCGCCTCGGCGCGGCGCAGCAGCTCGTCGGCGCGCGCGAAGTCGACCGGCGCGTAGAGGCAGAGGCGG
>CAMNDA010000148.1 GCA_946534745.1 uncultured Verrucomicrobiota bacterium
GTAGGGCTTCTCGTGCAGGAGGCACTTGAGCCCGTGCTTCTCGGCGACGTTGCGGAGGGCGTCCATGACGAGCATGTTGTGGTCGATCGCGAGGTTGAGCTCCTCGAACTGCGGCGCGAGCTCGAACTGCGCGGGCGCGACCTCGTTGTGGCGCGTCTTGGCGGGGATGCCGAGGCGCCAGAGCTCGCGCTCGACGTCGTTCATGAACGAGAGGACGCGGTCCGGGACGGTGCCGAAGTAGTGGTCCTCGAGCTGCTGGCCCTTGGCGGACGCCGCGCCGAAGAGGGTGCGGCCGGTGAGGACGAGGTCCGGGCGCCTCTTCCAGAACTCCTTGTCGACGAGGAAGTACTCCTGCTCGGCGCCGAGCGTGCAGCCGGTGTGGGCCTCGGCGACGCCGAAGAGCCTCATCAGGCGCTTGAGCGAGCGGTCGAGGGCCTGCATCGAGCGCAGGAGCGGCGTCTTCTTGTCGAGCGCCTCGCCCGTGTAGGCGCAGAACGCGGTGGGGATGCAGAGCGTGGCGCCGTTGGAGTGGCGCTTGATGAAGGCGGGCGAGGTGGCGTCCCACGCCGTGTAGCCGCGCGCCTCGAACGTGGAGCGGATGCCGCCGCTCGGGAACGAGGAGGCGTCGGGCTCGCCGACGATGAGGTTCTTGCCGGAGAACTGCATCACGGGCTCGCCGTCCTTGAGCTCGAGGAAGGCGTCGTGCTTCTCGGCGGTGGAGCCGGTCATCGGCAGGAACCAGTGCGTGTAGTGCGTGGCGCCGCGGTCCATCGCCCAGTGGCGGATGCCGTGGGCGACCTCGCCGGCGATGGACGGGTCGAGCGGCTTGCCCTCGCGGATCGTGGCCTGGAGCTTCTTCGCGGTCTCCTTCGAGAGGTAGGTCCGGATCGCCTCCTCGCCGAACACGTCGGCGCCGAAGTCGGTCGCTTTCTTCGTTTCTTCCGTCATGGGATGGGTCTCCTTGGTGTGTGGGGCGTGCTGCCCGAAAAGCGAATAGCAAAGGGCGTGCCAAGCCCCGCTACGCGCGGACGCGCGTAGCGGGGCGGCACGCCCTGTGGCAATATCGCGTAAAACCGGAAAGTGATGTTTCCAGTTTTTGTCAGCTTTTACATTTTTGGTGAAATCGCCCCAAATGGAAGGCAAACCCGTGCCGTGGCAGGGTGGATACCCCGCCACGGAGGTCGCCGTCCACGCGTGTTCGCGCGGAGGACCGCGGCGTTCAGGGGCGCAGGGAGGAAAGCGGCGCGACGACGACGCCGTCCTTGCGGCGGTAGGCGGCGGACGAGAGTCCGAGAAGGACCACGAGGGCGGACGGCGGACGTCCGCCCTTCTGCCGCGCGATGTCGTCGCGGATCGCCAGAAGCCCGGCCGCGGCCTCTTCCTCCTGGTTCGCGCCGAGTTTGATTTCGATGGCGGTCCAGTCGCCGTTTTCAAGCTCGATCACGGCATCGATCTCCCGGTTCGCGTAGTCCTGGTAGTGGAACAGCGAGGCGTCGAAGCTTTCGCAGTAGACGCGAAGGTCGCGCTCGGCCAGCGCCTCGAACAGGAATCCGAACGTGTTCAAGTCCCCAATCAGCCGATCCGGTCCGGCCTTGAGCAGGGCGCAGGCCAGCGACGGATCGCAGAAATGGCGCTTGTTCGACTGCTTGACGCGGACCGGCGACCGGATGTTCGACGAAAAGGCGGGCTGGTCCTCGATTACGAACAACCGGCGGAGGATGTCCAAATAGACGCCCAGCGTGTCGGAATCCACCGTTTCGCCGTCGAGTTCCGAAATGTCGCGGCAGAGCGTCGCCACCGAGGCCGTGGTCGATTCGTTCCGGGCAAGGGACCGGAGCAGCATCCCGACCTTGCGGACGTCGCGGCGCACACCGTCGACGCGGTGCACGTCGTCGTCCGCCACCTGCCGGACGTAGGCCCGCGGAATCTCGACGGCGTCCTCGAACGGAACGCCCAGCGCGCCCGGCCATCCGCCGCGAACGATCCATTCGGCCAGCTCCCGCAGGGACGGACGGCGGCACGGACGCACGCCGGAGAACGTCCCCTCGCACAGTTCGCGCAGGGACACGGTCCCTTCCGACTGTCCGCTCTCCCAGAGGGACATCGGCCTCATCCGCATCGTCGCGATGCGACCGGTCCCGCCATGGCGGATCCCCTTGCGGCGCGGCGTCGAGGAGCCGGTCAGGATGAACCGCCCCTTCGCGGTCGATTCGTCCACGTGCGCGCGCGTTGCGTCCCAGAGCTGCGGGAACTCCTGCCATTCGTCGATCAGGTGCGGAGGAGCGCCCGGAAACGCGCTTTCGACATCAAGCTCGACCAGTTTCCGGTTCTGGAAGTTTCCGGCCGGATCGGCGACATCGAATTCGCTCTCCGCGCGCCGCCGCGCGGTCCACGTCTTCCCGCACCACTTCGGCCCCTCGACGCAAACCGCGCCGAACGCCCGGAGCAACGATTCAAGTCTCTTGTCCGCAATCCGCGGCCTGTATCCCGGAATATCCATCTTGAGGTCTCCAACGGCGCATAAGACTAGTCCATTCGGTCGAATTTGTCAACTCCATTCGGTCAGATTTTAAAAATTCATTCGGTCATATTTAACTAATTCATTCGGTTGAATTTGAGCGCAGCGGAAGCGGTTCCACGAAACATGTGGCGTGGATCAGGGAGCCGGTTCGGACCGCCTCAAAGGGATCGGAATGTAGATGGACTGGCCGGCGCGAACGTGGTTCGGGTCGGTGATTTGCGGGTTGGCGGCGAGGAGTTCGGCCAGGGTGATTCCGCGCGACGGACCGATTGTGAATATTCCGTGAATTCGTCCGCAGGGGATTGCGCGCGGGTGGACGGGTGTGGCAGAATCCGCGCCATGCACGACACACCGAACGATCGCAGGGACGCAGCGCCGC
>CAMNDA010000149.1 GCA_946534745.1 uncultured Verrucomicrobiota bacterium
GAGGCGTGCGCGTTCTACCAGATCCGCGAGTCGGACAAGGACCCGAACCCGTAGGGAGATCCTTCCGCCGATGGGCATCGGGAACGCAATCGCTTCGCGACGCCATCCGGAGACAGCGGCCATGCACACGACAAGAATCCTTCCCGTCGCCGCCTCAATCGCGCTGGCGGTCGCCCTTGCCGCACGCGGCGAGCCGCTGGTGCGAAGCGGCGACACGATCGTCTTCCTGGGCGATTCGATCACCCACTACGGCGTCGAGCGCTCGCACGGCTACGTGAACCTGACGGTCCAGGGGCTCGCGGCGAACGGAATCGACGTCCGGTGGATCGGACGCGGCGTCCCGGGCGAGAAGGCGTCCCAGATGCGCGCGCGCTTCCAGCGCGACGTCGTCGACAGCCATCCGGCCGTCGTGACGATCAGCGCCGGCGTGAACGACGTCGCCCTCTCCGACCAGGAGCCGGCGAGCGGGTCCGAGGACGTCGAGGCGATGATCCGGATGGCGAAGGAGGCGGGCGTCACGCCCGTCGTGATGACGCCGACGTTCGCGGTGTTCAACACCGAGGACGGCGACTCGACGAGCGCCTACGCGGCGGCGGTGCGCGGCTACGCGGCGACCTACGGGGTCCCCCTGTGCGACACCTGGCAGGCGATCACCGATTGGAAGGCCAGCTCTTCGACGCCCTACCTCGAATACCAGCTCCACTACAAGGCGACGATCGACGGCGTCCACATGGCGCCGGCGGGCGACCGCGTGATGGCGCGGACGCTCCTTCGCGCGCTGGGGCTGGACGACGGGCAGATGGTGAACGCCGAGGCGGCCTGGAACGCGAACGAGAGGATCTGGGCGATCCACCCCGCGGTCAAGATCACCGCGGCGCAGCTCGCGACGTTCAAGCAGGCCGCGGCCAACGCCGGGATGGGCGGAGGCGAGTTCTCCAAGGTCGTCTTCCGGCGCGGGCTCGCCTCGCTCGCCGCGAATCCGTCGGTCGAGCAGGAGATCTCCGGATCCGGCGCGGAGACCTTCTCCGCGGGCTTCTCGATCAGCATGGCCGACTACGACACGCTCCTGGCGACATCCCTCGCGCCCGCTTACGTTCCGGCAGACAGCAAGAAGGGGCATGTCGATGCGACGATCGGCATGGCGATGCTGCGCGGCATCCGCGAGTGCGAGCCCGGCGACCCCGTCGTCATCGAGCCGCAGGACGTCCAGGTCGACCGGTTCACGCGAGCGGTCGCGTTCACGGTTTCCGGCTACGCGGGACAGGCGGCTCTCGCGGACTTCCCGGTCGCCGTCCGCCTCGCCGAGGATTCGCCCGAAGGGTTCCGCTACGCGGACCTCGCCGACCCGACGAGCGGGAGCGAGCTGCGCTTCGCCGACGCCGCGGGCAAGTCGCTGGACTGCGACGTCGAGGAATGGAACACGAACGGCGTCTCCCTCGTCTGGGTCAAGGTCCCCTCGCTCGCGCGGGGAACGACGTTCACGATGTACTACGGCGGCACGCCGACCGACGAGGTCCGGGCGTTCCGCGCGTGGTCGGCCGACTACGTCGGCGTCTGGCACATGGCCGAGGCGGAGGGCGACGTCTCCGACGCCGCGGGCAACGGCCTGGCGGCCTCGCCGAACGGAAGCGGCGCGGCGTTTTCGGTCGCGGGCGAGGGCGCCTTCGGCAAGGCCCGCTGGAACACGTCCGTCCGGAACAAGGGGACCGGGCGATCCATGCTCTGCGTGAGCGACTCCTACCTGCTCGACCTCGGCAGCGATTTCACGATGTCGGGTTGGGTGAAGATGACAGACACGATCGACGGCGGCGGGCTCGCGCGCATCGCCGTCCGCAGCGCCGACGGCGCTGCGCCGGAATGGGAGATCGCGCTCGCGGACGCCACGACGCTGCAGGCCTGCGGCAACGGCGGCGCCACGCTCTCCGAAACGATCCCGTCCGCCATGGACGGCTGGCGGCACGTCGCCGCCGTCTACGACGGCACGGCGCTGACGGTCTACGTCGACGGCTCGGTTGTGCTGAACGGCGCGATCACGGCGGCAAAGGACAGCAACAACAAGCTGTGCTTCGGCACGAAGGGCGGCCTCTACAACGGGCACTTCACGGGACTCTTCGACGAGTTCCGCCTCCGCGACGCCGTCTGCTCCGCCGACTGGGTGAAGGCCGAATACGACCAGGCCTCCGCCTCCTTCCTCTCGGCCTCCCCGGCGACGGACATCTCCGGCGGCGGGCAGGCCGGACGATCCCGCGCCGTCTTCTCCATCGATTGACACGCACCCCGTCCGTAGGGTACCGTTCCGATCCGAACCAATAGACACGACCATGAAAACCATCCTCCGATCGATCGCGCTCCTCTGCCTCGCCGCGCACGCGTCCGCGGGCGAACTCCTGACGGGCGAGGCCGCCGCCGCGAAATTCCCCGCGGCGCTGCGGGAAATGGGCCTCCACTCCGCGAAGTGGATGCAGCTCACGAACGGCGTCGAGTACTACTACGGGCGCTTCACGAACCTGCTCGGGACGGTGGACGGCTTCACCGCCTCGAAGAACGACCTGCACCTGCTGCGCATCGACTACGCCAACGCCCCCGTCCGGATGAAGTTCGTCGACCACACGCAGGAGTCGACGAAGCGCCGGACGACGTCCTGGACCGCCGCGCAGCATAACGCGCTCTTTGCCATCAACATGACGATGGAATACCGCGAAGGGACCATGGGCTACTTCAGCCCCAAGCCCCAGGGCTACGCGAAGGCGGACGGCGCGGTGATTCCGAACGGCGCGGAAGCGACGGGCACGAAGGCCGGATTCGCCTTCAACGACGACAAGAGCTACAAGTTCGACAAGGATTGGCCCGCCGTGGATCCCGAGACCGGAAAGGCGAAGGCCGACGACTGGGACAACGTCGTCACGCACGAGGCCTACACGATCCACGAAGGCGTCGCGACGTGGGGGGCGAACGCGACCTATTTCAGCCGGGCCAACTACACGTTCTTCGGCACGACCGCGGACGGCGTCCTGTGGGCCGGCGCGGTGGACGGCCGGCGCGAGGGCGTCTCCGAGGGCCTCGCCTACCACGAGGTGGCCGCGCTCCAGCTAGCGCTGGGCTGCGTCGGGGGCGTCTGCTGCGACGGCGGCGGCTCGACGACGATGGCGATCCGCAAGGACCTGATGACGGCCTCCGACGTCTGCGACACGCAGAAGACCTCGTCGAGCTCCTCCGACTACTACACGATGAACTACCTCGACGACGGGTCCGAGCGCGCGGTCATCAACCAGCTTCTCTTCGTCCCGGCCCCGATGGCGTCCAAGCCCCCGCGCGTGGTGTTCAGCATCGACTAGGCGGGCCCGGCGTCCCGGCCGTGCGCTCCGGCGGCGGGACCAGATGCGCGCCGGTCACCGTTCGCGGCGACCGGCGCTCTGATACTTTCGTATCATGCTCCGGAGGCGCGCGCGACCCGTTCGTATAATTGTCGCGGCGTTTCGCGGCGTGCAAGAATTCCGCCTCGTCGAACCCACCCGGTTCCGCGGGGCGGAACGAGGGGCTCGCGAACCGTCCGAAACGGACTTCCCCGAATGGAACTCGATCACGATGAAAACGAACGACATCAGGAAGGGGCTCTCATTCGCGGCCGCCGCGCTGCTCGTCGCCGCGGCGCCCGCCGCCCGCGCGGAATACGATTCCGCCTCGCGCTGGATCTGGGGCGCGGCCGAGGCTCATTCGCACGAGACCTATTCGTTCCGCGCGGCATTCGACGTGCCGGGGGCGGTCCGGCGGGCGTCCATCAAGGTGTACGTCGACGACGGTGCCCTGTACTGGCTGAACGGCACGTCCTTCTCGCGCAACTCGATCGTGGACGGCAACGGCCTGCAGCAGGGGCGCAACGTCCTCGCGATGCTCGCGACGAACCACGTGAGCAAGGCGGGGATCATCCTCCGCGGCGACATCGAGCTTACGGACGGCCGCCATGTCATCGTCAACAGCGACGCGCAGACCTTCAAGGTCGCGGACGGCGTCGCGGAGGGCGACTGGCACGATCCCGGCTTCGACGATTCCTCCTGGCGCGCGGCGACGGAGATCGGCGACGCGTGGACGCCGATTGCCGGGGACGTCACGCCCTACGTGAACAACTGCACGACGGAGGAGGAGCGCGCGGCCCGTGCCGCGAGGCTGGCGGGGGACACGCCCGACGCGCGGATCGTCTACACCAACGGCATGCCGAAGATCTCGCTCAACGGGACGCTGGTCGAGCCCGTGTTCAACCAGAGCGGCGTCGACAGCGACTACTGCAAGCAGGCGGTCGCGAAGATGGCCGATCTCGGGATCACGATCAACCAGCTCAACCTGCGGCCCTCCGAATACGAGAAGGCGGCCGGCTCGTACCAGTTCACCGCGCTCGGCGACAAGGCCGCCGCGCTGCTCGCCGCCGCGCCCGACGCGCGCATCCTGGTGCTGATCCGGATGGAGCTGCCGAAGTGGCTCGCGGCGCATCCGGAGGAGCGGATCGGCTACGCCCGAGGCGACATCGTCAGCGATGGCGACGAGCGCACGGACCGCGTCGCGCGGCCCTCGCCGGCCTCGGCCGCCTACCGCGCCGAGGTGCAGAGTCTCCTGACGCAGCTCGCCGCCTACATCAAGGCGCAGTCGTGGGGCAACCGCGTCATCGGGGTGCGCCCCTGCTGGGGCATCTACACCGAGTGGCACATGTACGGGATGGACGAGGGCCCGGACACCGGGCTTCGGATGACCGAGGCGTTCCGCCAATGGAAGAACGGGAAGTACGCGGGCCAGGACCCGCCGACGATGGCGGAGCGCAGGAACGACGGCGACCGCTTCTTCCTGAACCGCGCCAGCAGCGCGACCGAGCAGAAGGTTATCGACTTCTACGAGTGCCAGGCCACCGTGATCGCCGACCTCATGACGAACGTCGCGCACGTCGTCAAGACCGAGCTTCCCGGGCGCCTCGTCGGCATGTACTACGGCTACGTCATGACGACCCACCAGCCGGAGGCGGCGAACGTGATGATCGACCGGGTCCTCTCCTCGCCGGACGTCGATTTCATGTCCAATCCCGCCGACTACACGGAGGAGTGCCGGCTCGCGGGCGGCGCCTACTACCACCGCACGATTCCGGCGACCTTCCACCGCCACGGCAAGCTCGTCATGCTCGAGGACGACATGCGGCACCACCACGTCTCCGACTACGTCCAGCTCCAGTACATCTGCACCCGCAGCGACCGGGAGTCGGCGATGACCACGCGCCGCAACTGGCTCAACCGCTACTTCGACGGATGCGGCCTCCAGATGCTCGACCCCGAGCACGACATCGACAAGCGGCCGTTCTCGATGGACACGCCGCCCGTCCTGCAGGCCATCGCCGACACGCAGCGCGTCCTCGGGCAGATCGGCGCGCGGCCGGAGGACTCCGGCAACGAGGTCGCCGTCGTCGCCGACTGGCGCGAGCGCCTGCGGTGCTCGAACGTCGAGACGTTCACGCACGCCCTCGTCTACACGCATTCCCTGCCCGGCCTCTACGCGTCGGGCGTGCCGTTCGACTTCATGTCGCTCGACGACTTCCTCGCCCAGCCCGCGGGCCGCTACCGCAAGGCCGTCTTCCTCAACGTCTTCGCGCCGGAAGGCGAGATGCGGACCGCGCTGCAGCAGCGCGTCTCCGCCTCCGACTTCAAGTCGGTCTGGCTCTTCCACTGCCCGTTCAGCCTCCCGTCGTCGCAGGCGACGGTGCGCGATATCAACAACATGCCGTACCACGTCACCAACCCGACGGTGTGGCGTGACCTCCTCGTCGGGATGGGGGCCACGCCGATCGCGCCGATCGGGCATTGCGTCCGCCGCCACGGCGACGTCCTCATGTTCCACACGGCGTCGAACGCGACAATCCGGATCAGCCTGCCTGCCGGCATGGAGCGGGTTCGCGAGCTCTACTCCGGCGAGGTCTACGACTCCTCCGAGCTGACGCTCCAGTCCGACGGGCCGAACACCTGGGTGTTCAAGGCGGTTTCGTCCGCGTCGGAATCGTGGCAGGTCGGCGACTCGGTCGTCGCCACGCTCGACGCGGACGGCGTCCTGACCCTCTCGGGCTCCGGGGCGATGGACGACTTCGCGACCGCGTCCGACGCGCCGTGGGACCCGGCGGCGGTCTCCGCCATCGAGATCGGCGACGGCGTGGTCCCCGGCGCGAACGCCTTCGCGTCGCTCCCCGACGCGGTGCCGGTGCGCCTGTCTCTGGGCGAGCTGCGCGGCGGCTTTTCCTCCGCCGTTCCCGACGGAATGGCGCTCGTCTCGACCACCGAGCTCGAGGCGCCCGGGATCGCGACGCTCGCGATCGAGGGCGGCACCGCGGTCCTCGGCATCGCGGTCTGCACCAACGCCGACCTCAACGCCAAGGCCGCGGACTGGGCCCCGGTCTCGCTCGAGAAGGCCGATCTCGGCGTCAGCGCGGACGGCACGCGCATCCTCGTCCCCGTCCCCGTGAACGCCGACCGCGGCTTCATGCTCCTGCGCTCCGGCGCCCCGGAATAGCGCGCCGGGACGTATACTTCCGGGTGATGTTCGGAGGGCGGCGTTTGGCGTAGACTGGGCGCCGTCTTGCCGCAACCATCGAAAGGACCTCCCATGAGACCCCGGACTCCGCTCCTCTTCGCGCTCGCCTGCGCAGCCGCCATCGCCGCCCCCTTCGCCGCCGTCGCCGGCGAGAAGATCGTCAAGAACGGCGACACGCTCGTCTTCATGGGCGACTCGATCACCTGGTACGGCGTGACCAATCGCCACGGATACGTCAATCTCGTCGTCAGGGGCCTCGCCGCGAACGGCATCGACGTGACCTGGTACGGCGCGGGCGTGAAGGGCGACAAGTCGGCCGCGATGCTCGCGCGGTTCGACGCCGACGTCCTCGCGCACGATCCCGACGTCGTCACCATCAGCGCGGGCGTCAACGACGTCTGGTACCAGGACGCGAACTCGACGTATGAAAAGTTCTACGCCAACGAGCTCCGGATGGTCGCCAAGACCAAGGCCGCCGGCGCCGTCCCCGTCCTTCTTTCGCCGACCACGGCGGCCGGCGAGGCGGAAAACGGCGAGATCCGCCGGTACGCGGCCGGCGTCAGGGAGATCGCCGCCGCCGAGGGCGTTCCGTATGCCGACACCTTCCACGCCGTGCGCGGCTGGATCAACGACATCGACAATCCGCGCCTGAGCGAGCAGGCCGGATACAACATGGGCGGGCGCGCCGCGACCGTCGACGGCGTCCACATGGCGCCGACGGGCGATCGGCAGATGGCGCGCGCCGTCCTCGCGGCGTTCGGGCTCGACGCCGCTGAGATGTCCGCCGCGGAGGCGGCATGGAACGCGGACGAGACGCTGATCGTCAAGGAGACCTATTCGGACGAGCCCTCCGCCGCCGTGAATCTCTCCGCCGCCGAATTCGCGGCGTTCGAGTCGGCCGCCGCCGCCCGCGGACTCTCCGTCGACGCCTTCGCGAAGCAGGTCTTCCGCCAGGGCATCGACTCGCTTGCGGCGAACCCCGCGAACGAGTCCGAGGCGGCTGGCGCCTCCGTCGCGCTCGCGGCCTCCGTCCCGGTCTCCTTCGCGGGCTACGACAAGCTCCTGCATGCGGCGGATCGGATCGACGGCACCTTCGACGACGCCTGCCGGTCCGCGCTCCTGCGCGGAGTGCGCGAGTGCGCCGCCTACGCGGCGCCGCCCCCCGCCGCGCCCGTCCTCGAGGAGTTCTTCGTCCAGCCCGCGTCCACGGTCGTCACGCTCTCCGGCATGATCGCCTCGCCGGGCGCCGGGGCGAGCGCGTGCGACATCGCCTTCGCCTGCGGCACCGACGCGGACAGCCTCGGGCCGGAGCGGATCGTCCTCGCCGGGCAGCGCAACCGCTTCGTCGCCTGGGTCAAGGGCCTGGCCCCGGGAACCACCTACCACTGGACGGCGTCCGTCGTCAACAATGCGACGGGCCGCCTCTGCACCCGGCGGCAGGGCAGCTTCACCACCGCCGCCTCCGGAACCGGCGCGCTCGAGCCCAGCGGAGACGACGACACGGCGGCCCTGCAGGCGGCGATCGATGCCGCGGCGGCCGCCG
>CAMNDA010000150.1 GCA_946534745.1 uncultured Verrucomicrobiota bacterium
GTCGCCCGTGTGGACGCCGACCGCGTCGATGTTCTCGATGAAGCAGACCGCGATCATCTGGTTCTTCGCGTCGCGGACGACCTCGACCTCGAGCTCCTCCCAGTTGAGGATCGACTCCTCGATGAGGCACTGGTGCGTGAGCGAGGCGTCGAGGCCGCGGGCGCAGATCGTGCGCAGCTCCTCGACGTTGTAGCAGAAGCCGCCGCCGGCGCCGCCCATCGTGTAGGCGGGGCGGACGACGACCGGGAAGCCGATCTGCTCCTTCACGAGCTTCTCGGCGGCCTCGACCGAGTGGACGATGCCGCTCTTGGGCGTCTCGATGCCGAGCTCGGCCATCGTCGCCTTGAAGACCTCGCGGTCCTCGCCGCGCTCGATCGCGTCGAGGTTGACGCCGATCACCTTGACGCCGTACTTGTCGAGGACGCCCTTCTTCGCGAGCTCCATCGAGAGGTTGAGGCCCGTCTGGCCGCCGAGGTTCGGCAGGAGCGCGTCGGGGCGCTCCTTGGCGATGATCTGCTCGAGGCGGTGCTCGTTGAGCGGCTCGATGTAGGTGGCGTCGGCCATGACGGGGTCCGTCATGATCGTGGCGGGGTTGGAGTTCACCAGCACGATCTCGTAGCCGCAGGCGCGCAGCGCCTTGCAGGCCTGGGTGCCGGAATAGTCGAATTCGCAGGCCTGTCCGATGACGATCGGACCCGAACCGATGATGAGGACCTTGTGGATGTCTTTGCGCGTGGCCATGGGTGCTCCCTTGGGGAAAAGAACGGGGAAAGGTGCGTGTTCGGGGCGGGGATTATCCCAAAAACGCCCCCGCGCGGCAAGAAGTTTCGCGCGCTTGTGCGCGGGCAGGCTTCCTGCTATACTCCCCGTTTTCCAGCGACGCGCCCCGCGGCGGCACCCCGCCACGGCGCCGCATCTCCGAAACAACCGCGAAAACGCCCATGAAAAACGTCCTTCACGCCTTCGTCGGCGCCGCCGTCCTCGCCGGGGCCGCGCTGTCCGCCCTCTTCGCCTCCGGATGCGAAGACGCCAACTCCTACTCGATCTCCGTCTCGCCCAACTACGCGAAGATCAAGCCCGGCCAGAGCGTGACGCTGACCGCCTCCGGCTGGGACAACTACACCTGGTCGATCGACGGCTCCGCCGCCCACCTTTCCGCCACGACCGGCAAGAGCGTCGTCGTGACCGCCGAGAGCGGCACCGGCTCCAACGCGGTCGTGAACGTCGTCGCAACCGCCGTGGGCTCGGGCTCGTCGTCCGGCTCCGGCACCAACTCCGTCTCCTCCGCCGGCTACACGGCCAAGGCGAAGATCGTCGTCGAATAACGCCATGAGCAAGCTCTTCCTCTCCGGCAACGAGGCCATCGCCCGCGGCGCCTACGCCGCCGGCTGCCACGTCGCTTCCGCCTATCCCGGCACGCCGTCCACCGAGATCCTCGAGAACATCGCCAAGTTCAAGGGCGAGATCAACTGCGAGTGGTCCGTCAACGAGAAGGTCGCCATGGAGATCGGCATCGGCGCCTCGATCGCCGGCGCCCGCGCGCTCGTGTGCATGAAGCACGTCGGCCTCAACGTCGCGATGGACCCGCTCATGACCTACACGTTCGAGGGGACGAACGGCGGGCTCGTCGTCGTCTCGGCGGACGACCCCGGCATGCACTCCTCGCAGAACGAGCAGGACAACCGCGTGCTGCAGAGGTTCGCCCGCGCCGTCACGCTCGAGCCCTCCGACTCGCAGGAGGCCTTCGACATGGCGCGCGCCGCGTGGGACCTCTCCGAGAGCACCGGCTCGATCGTCTTCCTGCGCATGACGACGCGCACGTCGCACTCCTCGTCGCTCGTGGACGTCGGCGACGGCGCCCGCGGCGCCGTCGAGCCGAAGCCCTACGTCAAGAACCCGAAGAAATACGTCTCCGTCCCCGCGAACGCCCGCGCGATGCGCTTCGAGGTCGAGAAGCGGCTCGAGGTCCTGCGCCAGGAGTCCGAGGCGAGCCCCTTCAACCGCGAGGAGCCGGGCGAGCGCATGGACTTCGGGTTCGTCGCGAGCGCCGCCGCCTACAACTACGTGAAGGAGGCGTTCCCGGAGTTCCCCGTCTTCAAGGTCGGCTTCTCCAATCCGCTCCCCGCGGAGAGGATCCGCGCCTTCGCCGCGAAGGTCGGCGCGCTCGTCGTCGTCGAGGAGCTCGACCCCGTCCTGCGCGACGCGATCGTCCTCGCCGGCATCCCGGTCCGCGACTACGCGACCGAGCTGCGGATGATGGAGCTCAACGTCGACCGCCTCCGTGCGCTGCGCCGGGAGCTGCTCGGCGGGGAGGGCGCCGCCTCCGCGCCGGAGAAGCCGGCCCTGCCGGCGCTTCCGGCGCGCCCCCCGACGCTCTGCGCCGGCTGCGGGCACCGCGGCGTCTTCTACACGCTCGCGAAGCTCAAGGCGACGGTCACCGGCGACATCGGCTGCTACACGCTCGGCGTGGCGCCGCCGCTCTCGTCGATGGACACGACGATCTGCATGGGCGCCTCGATCGGCGCGGCCTTCGGCATGCGCAAGGCGGGCTACAAGGGCCGCCTCGCGGCGGTGATCGGCGACTCGACGTTCTTCCACTCCGGCATGACCGGCCTGCTCGACGTCGTCTACAACAAGGGCGCGATCACGGTCGTGGTGCTCGACAACCGCATCACCGGCATGACCGGCCACCAGCCGAACCCCGGCACGGGCCGCACGCTCCTGGGCGAGCCCACGGTGCAGACGAGCATCGCGGAGGTCGCCCGCGCCCTCGGCGTGAA
>CAMNDA010000151.1 GCA_946534745.1 uncultured Verrucomicrobiota bacterium
TGGAGGACGCGCAGGATCTCCTCGCGCGGGACGGACTCGTCCGCCTCGGCGCCGGGCGCGGAGTAGCCGGCCTCGTGGACGGCGGCGGGGATGCCGCGCGCGACGAGGTCGAGCAGCCGGTCCTGCTGCTGCTCGTTGCGGACCATCATGCGCGAGAAGAACATCGCGAAGAGGATGCCGAAGACGAGCAGAAGGACGATCATCGCGCCGGTGAAGCACACGGCCATCGTGACGACGCGGCGGCGGGCGCGCTCGCGCTCCTGGTCGAGGAACGTCTGGAAGGCGTTGAGGACGGGGAACGAGTCGTTGCTGCTCTTCGCCAGCGCGACGGCGAAGAGGTTCTCGGGATCGGACGGGGCGGCGGGGCCCTCGTCGGGAGAGGGAGGGGGAGGTGCGATCGGGGGGTCTTCGTTCATGTCGGGTCTTCTTTCGCGCGGTCCTCGGGCAAGGATACCAGATTCGGGGCGGAAGGGGAAGGGGGGCTTGGCCGGAGGCCGAGCAGAAGCTCGATCTCCGCCTGGACGCCGGGAATCTCGTCGTCCGTGAGGCGCGGGTCGGCGACGAGCAGGATGTCGCCGGAGCGGCGGTGCTCGTAGACGTGGACGAGGGTGCCGTCGGGCGCGGTCTTGAGCGCGCGCTCGACGAGGATGCGCTTGCGCTCGAGCATCACGGAGAGCAGGTAGATCGCCTGGATGTGGTTCTCCGGCTCCTCGCCCTCGATGAGGCTGCGCAGGAGCGTCTCGGGCGTCGCCTTCCTGAGCGGGTCCTCGGGCGCGGTCTCGGGCGGGACGTAGGGGCCCTTCCAGACGCTGATCCAGTCCGCCGGAGCGAGCGCCTTCCAGCAGTCCTCGCAGAAGTCGAGCCGGACGTACTCCGGGTGCGGCTTCACGGGCTGGCCCGCCGCGGCCGCGGCGGCCTCCTCCGCGAGCTTCTCGGCGAAGAGCTCCGCGACGAGCGGCGCCTCGAACGCGAGCACGCCCGAGCGGACCGTCTCCTTCTCCTCGAAGGGGCGGGCGCACTTCATGCAGGCGCGGGAGCGCGAGCGGAGGTTCCAGTCGATGCGGGCCATCGTCAATGCTGAATGCTGAATGCCGAATGCTGAATGCCGGGGGCTAGAGGCCGGCGTATTCGGTGAGAAGGTAGAAGAGGGCCCAGTTGACGGCGAGGGCCTCGCAGGTGGTGATGAAGTCGTCGATCGTGATGCCGATGCCGGCGGGGAGGATCTGGAGCTGGCGGGCGGGGCGCGGCTTCCAGATGTCGAACGCGCGGATCACGACGAAGCACATCGGCATGAGCCAGACGTGCTCCTGCCACTTGTCGAGCATTCCGATCATGCCGATCGGAAAGGTGAGGTATTCGTCGCAGACGACCTGTCCGGGGTCCTTCTTGAAGCCGAGGTCGGCCTCGGCGACGGAGGCGAGCGGGACGCAGAGAAGCGCCATGGCGGCGCACGCGGCGATCTGCCCCCAGACGGGCAGCTCCGCGGCGGTGAAGCCCCAGACGATCAGGCAGCCGAGGAGCGAGCCGACCGTCCCGGGCGCGACGGGGGAGTAGCCGAGGCCGAAGCCTGTCGCGATGACGGTGCAGGCCTTGCGGAGGATCTTGCTTTTGAACGTGGGGCGGAAGAAGCTCATGGCGGGGTTCCGTGGCGGTGTGCGGACGCGGATTCTAGCAGATGGCGGGCGGGATGGAAAGCGGGGTCAGGAGGCGAAGGAGGCGTCGATCGCCGCGACGATCCCGCCGACGGTCGAGGCGAGGCCCATCGCGCGGCGCAGCGCCGCCGAGCCGGGGAGGCCGCGGAAGTAGTGGAAGAGGTGCCGGCGGAAGTCGAGGACGGCGGCCGTCTCCGGGTCGGGGCCGCCGGACTCCGGGAAGCGTTCGCGGAGGCGGCGGTGCCACGCGAGCGAGAGCGCGAGGTGGCGTTTCGCGAGCGCGGCGCGCTCCGCGGGGGAGGGCGGGGGCGGCGGCTCCGCGCCGGAGAGCGCGGCCTTGATCTGCGCGAAGAGCCATGGCGCGCCGAGCGCGCCGCGCCCAACCATCGCGCCGGCGGCGCCGGTGGCGCGGAGGAGAGCGAGGGCGTCGGCGGCGGAGAGGACGCCGCCGTTGGCGAGGACGGGGATGCGGACGGCGGCGACGGCCTCGGCGACGCGCGCGGCGTCGACGGGGCCCGCGTGGGCCTGGCTCGCGTAGCGGCCGTGGACGGCGAGGAGCGCGGCGCCGGCGTCCTCGCAGACGTGCGCGAGCTCCGCGGCGGCGGGATGCTCCGGGTCGGTCCCGATGCGCGTCTTCACGGTGACCGGGAGCGGCGCGGCGGCGCGCGCCATGGCGGCGACGCAGCGGCCGAGTAGCGCGTGGTCGCGCATCAGCGCGGCGCCGTCGCCGTTCGCGACGATGCGCCGCATCGGGCAGCCGGCGTTGAGGTCGACCGCGGCGAAGCGGCCGAGCCCGGCGACGATGCGCGCGGCCTCGGCGAGCTCGTCGGGGTCGTGCCCGTAGAGCTGCGCGGAGAGCGGGCGGCCGCGTTCCTCGGGCAGGCGCTCGAGCAGGGGCGGCGTGTTGCGCGAGCCGCGGACGAGCCCCGCGGCGGAGACCATCTCCGTCGTGGCGGCGTCCGCGCCGGCGTCGAACGCGACGGCGCGGAACGCGGCGTCGGTCACCTCCGCGAGCGGCGCGAGGACGACGAGCGGCCGCTCCATCAGTCCACGACCGGCGCGCGGGGCGAGCGCGGGGCGACGGCGGTCTCGGGCGTGCGGTCGGCGAGCGGGATGTACTTCTGCGGCGGCAGGATGCACTTGAAGGCCGGGCGCACGATGCGCGAGTGGCCGCCGAGCTCCTCGAGCCGGTGCGCGCACCAGCCGGGGACGCGCCCCACCGCGAAGAGCGGCGTGAAGAGGTCCGTCGGGATGCCGAGCATCTTGTAGACGAGCCCCGACCACAGGTCGACGTTGGCCGGGAGCGGGTAGGCCGTCCCGCGGCGCTCCTGCAGGAGCTTGCCGCCGATGCGCGCGACCTTCTGGTAGAGCTCGAACTCGGGGCGGAAGGAGACGTGCTCGGCGACGAGCTGCGAGGCCTTCTCGCGCAGGATCTCGGCGCGCGGGTCGGAGATCTTGTAGACGGCGTGGCCGAGGCCGTAGATGAGGCCGCGGCGGTCGTAGGCCTTCTTGTCGAGGATCTTCGTGAGGTAGCGCTCGACCTCGGCGTCGCTGTCCCAGTCGCGCACGTGCGCCTTCACCGCGTCCATCATCTTGCGCACCTCGAGGTTCGCGCCGCCGTGGCGGGGTCCCTTGAGCGAAAGGCACGCCGCGGCGATCGCCGAGTAGGTGTCGGTGTAGGTGGAGGAGACGGTGTGCGTCGTGAAGGTGGAGTTGTTGCCGCCGCCGTGGTCGGCGTGCAGCACGAGGCACAGGTCCAGCAGCTCCGCCTCGAGCCGGGTGTAGCGGCTGTGCGGGCGCAGGAGGCAGAGGATGTGCTCGGCGGTGGAGAGGCCGGGCTCGGGGATGCGCATGTGCAGGCTCTTGCGCAGGTAGTAGTGCGCCTTGGCCTGGTAGCCGTAGACCGCGTAGGTCGGGAAGCGCGCGATGAGGCCGATCGACTGGCGCAGCACGTTCGGGATGTCGGTGCCGTCCGGGTCGCGGTCGAACGCGTAGGAGGCCAGCACGCAGCGCGCGAGCTTGTTCATCACGTCGGGCGACGGCATGCCGAGGATGGCGTCCTCCTTGAACCCGTTGGGGAGCGGGCGCTGCGAGTCGAGCGCGGCGGAGAACTCCGCGAGCTCGTCCTTCGTGGGGAGGTGGCCCATGAGCAGCAGGAAGCAGACCTCCTCGAAGCCGAAGCGGCCCTCCGACTGGAAGCCGCGGACGATGTCGCGGATCTCGATGCCGCGGTAGAGCAGGCGCCCGGCGACCGGGACGATCTCCTGCTCGAGCACGGAGTAGCCGACGACGGACGCGACCGTGGTGAGGCCGACGAGGACGCCGGAGCCGTCCGCGTTGCGGAGGCCGCGCTTCACGTTGTAGATGCGGTAGAACTCCGGGTCGATGCGGGAGGCCTCGGAGGCCATCCCGGCGTAGCGCGCGACGAGGTCGGGGTCGAGCGGGGCGACGCCGGGCGAGACGGGGTCGGGGACGACGGGGGCGGCGGGGTGCGTTTTCATGCGGGGTTCCTCCCGTGGGCTAGCCGCGGATGACGGCGAGGATCTCGTCGCGCTTCGCGGCCATTTCCTCCGCGGTCTTCGCTTCGAGGTTGAGGCGGATGAGCGGCTCGGTGTTCGAGCAGCGGACGTTGAACCACCACGTGTCGAACTCGACGGAGAGGCCGTCGAGCTCGAACGCGCGGCCCTGCGAGCCGTAGCGCTCCCGGAGCGTGGCGAGGACGCGCTCCGCGTCCGCCTTGCTCGCGAGCTTGGTGTTGATCTCGCCCGAGGCGAAGTAGCGGTGGATCGGGGCGATGAGCTCCGAAAGGGGCTTCCCCGCGCGCGAGACGATGTTCGCGACGCAGATCGCGGCGAGCGAGGAGCTCTCCGCGGTGGAGTTCGCCTTGAAGTAGTAGTGGCCCGAGAGCTCGCCCGCGAAGACGGCGTCCGCCTCGCGCATCTGCTGCTTGATGAACGCGTGGCCGACGCGGCTCATCATCGCGCGGCCGCCGTGCGCCTCGATCGTCTCCTTCACGGCCCAGCTGCTGCGCAGGTCGTAGAAGATCGCGGCGCCGGGGTTCTGGCGGAGCATGTCCTCGGCGACGAGCGCCGTGATCATGTCCATCGGAATGATGTCGCCCTTCTCGTCGACGAACCCCGCGCGGTCGGCATCGCCGTCGAACGCCACGCCGAAGTCGTAGCCGCCCTTGCGCACCTCGGCCTGGAGGTCGGCGAGCGTCTCGGTCTTGAGGGGGTTGGCCTCGTGGTTCGGGAAGTCGCCGTCCGGCTCGCCGTAGAGCGACGTGAACGAGA
>CAMNDA010000152.1 GCA_946534745.1 uncultured Verrucomicrobiota bacterium
CGCGGAGGTCCGTGCCCCCGACGAACGAGAAGCAGCCCGTGAGGTGGTTCGCGGGGCCGGTGTGGTCGCGGAGCAGCGCGACGATGACGTCGCCATCGTTGAGGGGGTGGTTCCAGAAGAGGACTTCGCCGAGATCCATGCCGGCGCGCGCGGGGCGGGAGGCGCCGCCGATGTCCGTCCGGCCGAGCGCGCCGGAAACGGCGCCTTCGAGGAGTCCGGGGGCGGCGAGACCCTGGGCGTCGGTCGGCAGTCCGTCGACGAAGAGCGAAAGGCCGCCCCCCGGGGCGATGACGGCCGCGACGTGGTGCCAGTCGTCGGGATCGTTGTCGATCGGGATGATTTGCTCGTTGGAAGCACCGCCCGAGGCGCCGCACACGGCGTGGAGGCGGAGTCCCTCCTTCCTCCGCTCCAGATCGAGCAGGAGGTAGGCGGAGCCGTCCTCGGAGGCGATGGCGACGGTCGATCCGGTCCCTTCGGAGACCTCCTCGGCCTTCGCCCAGAACATCACCGCGCCGCCGTCGGCCGCGAAGTACTGGCGCGCGGGGAGCGCGGCGGTGGCGTCGGCCGAGGCGAGGTGGAGCGCGGCGTTGTGCGAGAAGATCGAATCGGAGGCGGAGCCGAGCTGCGAGGCGAGGACGATCTGCGGCGTCTCGCCCTCGCGCGGCCAGCGCACCGAGTAGACCTGCGGGAGGGTCGGGATTTCGAGCGCCTTGGGCATCGCCTCCTGCTGGACGGAGGAGTTCCACCAGACCTCGAGCGTGCCGGGGCGGACGCCGTAGACGACCGAGGCGTAGGTGTTGGTGTCGGTCGAGGAGGCGTCCGGCGTCTCGGCGGCGGCGGTGTCGGGCTTGGCGGCCGCGTAGATCCCCGGGTTCCAGACCGGGTCGGAGGCGGCCTCGTAGATGAAGCCGGGGCTGTCGGGGTCGCAGGACGGGGAGAAGCCGGGCGCGAGGCCGGCGACCGAGCCGCCGCGCAGCCGCAGTTCGGCGCCGACGCGGATGTCCTGCGGCAGCAGCGTGAAGAAGGAGGCGTTGGAGCGCAGGACCGAGCGGACCGGAACGAACCAGACGTTGTCGTCCCCGTCGAGCCGCAGCATCGACCAGCCCTCGCCCGTCGTGCGGAAGGTCCCGTCCGTCCCGACAGCGCGGGCGTGGCCCTCCGGCTCCTGGTACTTCATCAGCGTGGCGGTGTATTCCGAGGGAACGTAGACCGGGCGGCCGGCATCGTCCGCGACGTCGCCGCGGACGAAGACCGTGGTGTCCTTCGGCCAGTCGCAGGCGTACTGGTCGAGCTCGAAGGGCCACTGCACCTGCATCTCGTCCGTCTCCATCCAGTAGACCTCCATGTTCCAGGGGTCTTCGACGGTGGGCCGCAGCGGATAGACGTTGCCGTGCTTGGGGCTGTAGGAGTGCTGCCCCTGGTGCTGGTAGTAGTAGTCGCCGCGGTTGTCGGTCGGCTGGACGACGGTCGGGCGGGCGCGCAGGCCCTCGGTGCCGTAGCCGCGGCCGTCGGGGCGGAGCGCGCGGCCGATCTCGCCCTCCATGCGGTTCACGGCGGGGCGGCAGATCTCGACGATCTGCACGTGCAGGATCCGCTCGTAGAGGCCGGTGTCGTAGTAGGCCATGACGACCTGCCCCTGCAGCTGGCCGTAGGCGTAGAGCATCTTGGTGGAGGGGTCGAGGACGAGGCCGGAGACGACGCGGTTGGTGAGCACCTGCTCGATGCCGGCGGCGCTGTTGGTGTAGACGCCGTAGACGGGCTTCAGCAGCTCGTCGGGGCCGAAGAACTTCACGAACTTGCCCGAGAGGTCGATGGCCGGGGCGTTGTAGGGGTAGTCCGTCCAGTAGATGCGGCGCGGGCGGCCGGAGCAGGCGGCCGAGACCACGTAGGTCATCGGGAGCTCCGCGCCGCCGGAGAGGATCCAGGTGAAGACGCGGGTGCCGCCGAGCGTGACGAAGAGGCGGCGGTCGGCGGGGTCGAAGAGGAAGCCCTCGGGGCTGTCGGCGACGAAGCGGTCGTAGGTGGCGGCCCAGTCGACGTCCTGCGGCGGCTCGACGACGTCGCCGAGGTAGTATTCGGGCTTGGTGCGCTCGATGGGGAAGCCGGCCTCGGAGGCGGCGAGCATCGCCTGGTCGGCGCCGGCGACCTCCCGCGCGGAGAGCGCGGCCGCGCCCCCGCCCGGCGCGACGATCGACATCGCGGGGTAGTTGGGGTTGGCCGCGAGCCAGGCGTTGGCCTCGGCGTTTCCGCCGATGCGCAGGACGGGCGCCCCCGGCACGCCGAGCGTGTAGCCGGCGTCAGCGGCAAAGGCCGGAGCGGCGGCCAGGAGGAAGAAAGCGGCGAGTCGTCCTGCGCCTCGCCGGAAACGGCGAGGTAGTTCTGCGCCTCGCCGGAAACGGCGAGGAGTCCGTGGAGTCTTCATGTCAGGTCTCCGGTATTGGAAGCGGGTGGCCGCAGCGCTGTGAGCACTGCGGAATCGATGTCGGAAAAGATGGCGCCCCTGTAGTCGATGTCGGCGGCGTTTTCGCCGCAGAGCAGCTGGGCGATGCGGTTGAGAACCAGCGAAGATTCGCGGGTGGGAGGCTTCTCGCCGGCCACATGGGGCCAGGCGGCGGGCGCAAGCAGGAGGAGATTGCCCCTGGCGCAGAGGTCGAAGAGCCGGCCGCCGGGCTTTTCGAAGCGGGAGAAGCCCTTGTTGCGCAGTGCCACGAGGGGCGCGCCGGCGGCATTGGCGCGCCGGGCGATCTCGCGCTCGCCGTGGGAGATGCACGGGCTTACGATCACTGCGCCGTTTCCGGCGCAGCGCAGGACATCGGCGCACCGCTCCTCGAAAGCGGGCGAGGCGTATTCCACGAGCGGATTGCCCGCTGCATCGCGCAGAATCTTCCACCCCCCGCCCGGCAGCCGCTCGCGCCGGTAGCGGAAATCGGAGCGCGAACACTGCACCTGGAGCAGCACCGGCCGCCGCAGCAGCGCGGCGTTGCCGAGGGCCTGGAAATGGCCAGTAAACTTCGCCGTTTCCGGCGAAGCGCAGGGGGACTTCGCCGTTTCCGGCGAAGCGCAGGGGGACTTCGCCGTTTCCGGCGAAGCGCAGAACTTGGCGGAACCGCCGAGGACAACGGGCAAATCCACCACTCTGCGGAACCGCTCCGGATTGGCGCGCTTCTCGTACAGACGGCGCGGATTGTCGCGCAGATACTCGATTTCCCGGGCAAGCTGCCCTTCGCGGAAGAGGATGTTGTCGACATATCCATCCTCCCATCCGACCTCGCGGCAGCCGGTCTTGAATCCTCGGATGATGTCGCCGAGGGTCTTTCGGCGTGCGTTCCGCGCCTCGCCGGAAACGGCGAGGGGGCTTTCCACGAAGAGCAGCCCGTGGAAATGGTCGGGCATGAGCTGGCACTGCAGGAGTTTCACCTGCGGCCAGAACTCCGGGATGCGCCTCCAGCACTCCAGCACCTTCTCGCCCAGCGGCGTGGGGCGGCAGTAGTACTGCGCCTCGCCGGAAACGGCGAGGTTCT
>CAMNDA010000153.1 GCA_946534745.1 uncultured Verrucomicrobiota bacterium
GCCCCCCCCCGCCGTAATGCCAACGGTCCTTCGAACCCGTCGGTTCGAAGTGGGAACCTTGGTCGGCTTCGGAAGTCCCGGCCTCGCGGTCGGGCGGGTCGTCCGCCGGCATTCGGCCCCCTTGAAGTATTGTCGGTCGAGGGACGGAAGGCAGTCCGCGCGCGGGGGCAGCGGATGCCCCGTATCCTAGCAGACCGCGCGGCTCGGCGCAAGCGCCTTGAAAACCGGGCGCGATTCCGGTAGACTTGCGCGAAAACGCGGAACGCCATGATCGCGAACCTCCTCCACCGCCTCCTCGAATCGGCGCCGGTCCCCGCCGCGCAGTGCGCCGGCGGCTTCCTGCCGGCGGATGTCTGGACGCTCTGCGCCGTCTTCGCCGCGGTGTTCGGCGCCTGCATCGGCTCGTTCCTCAACGTCTGCATCTACCGCATCCCCCTCGACCAGTCGGTCGTCGCGCCGCGCTCGCACTGCATGACCTGCGGGAAGCTGATCCCCTGGTACCACAACCTCCCGGTCGTGAGCTACTTCGCGCTGCGCGGCCGCTGCGCCAGCTGCGGCGCGCGCTTCAGCTTCCGCTACGCGGGGGTGGAGCTGCTGGTCGCGTTCCTCTTCCTCTTCGTCTTCTGCCTCTGGACGCCCGCCGGCGCGGCGCCGCCCTTCGGCGCGCGGCCCCTCCTCGCGCCCAATCCAGGCGGCTCCGCCTTCTCCTTCGCGCCGCTCGCGCTCGTGCCGGTCTACTGGCTCTTCCTCTCCGGACTCGTGGTGGGGGCGTTCATCGACCTGGACCACCTCATCCTCCCGGACAGCGTCACGATCGGCGGGATGGTCGCGGGCCCGGTCCTCTCGGCGCTGGTGCCGGCGATGCAGGTCCGGATCGGGATCGGTCCGGACTGGGAGGCGGGCGGGGCGCTCGCGCCGTGCCTCCTCTGGCCGACGTGGTGGGGGAGCGGCCTGGCGTGGTCGCTCGTCGGGCTCGCGGCGGGCGTCGTCCCGCTCCAGCTGCTGCGCAAGGGCGCGACGTGGTACTTCCGCCGGCGCGGCCGCATCGGCCCGGAGGACGACGCGATGGGCTTCGGCGACATCAAGCTCGTGGGCGCGATCGGCGCGTTCCTCGGGTGGCAGGCCGCGGTCTTCTCGATCGCCGCCGCCGCGCTCTACGGGACGCTCGTCGCGGTCCCGCTGATGCTCGCGGGCCGGCGCTCGCTCCTGAGCCGCCTGCCGTTCGGCCCCTACCTCTCGCTCGGAGCGCTGACCTGGCTCTTCTGGGGGCACCGCCTCGCCGCGGCGTACCTGACGCTCTCGGCGCCGTGGCGCATCGACCCCTTCCGCGCGGCCGGGACGGTCCTCGAGCAGGCCGTCCCCCTGCCGTTCTAGCCCCGGAGTCGCGGCGTGGCGGACGGCCCCGGAATCCCCTTCGGAAGCGCGGGCGCGAACTTCCCGCGCGACCGCCGCGAGAGGCTGCGCCGCTCGCGCGGACGCCGCTTCTTCCGCGCGCTGCTCGCGGGGGCGTTTCTGCTCGCGCTCGCGCTCGGCGTCGCCGCTCGCCTCGCCGCGGTCGGCCTCCCGCGCGCCTGGTCCGACGCCATCGCGCGCGCCCTCTCGACCGACGACTTCGCCTTCGAGCTCGAGCGCGTCTCGTTCTCCCTCGCCTCGATGCGACTGCGGATCGGCGAGGCGCGCCTCTACGCGAAGGGCTCGCTCCTGCCGCCCATCGCCGAGGCTCGCGGGACGGCGGTCGTGCTCCGCCCGCGCCTCGCGCGGCCGGGCCCGGACTGGATCCGCTCGGTCGAGGTCGAGTCGTTCTCCCTGCCGGAGGTCCCCGACCTGCCCGACGACGGGGGCGACGACTCCCCCCTGCCCGCCCTGCCCGACCTCGGGCCGGTCGACCTCCACTGCGCCCGCGCCGACGTCCTCGGGCTCCGGGCGTTCGGGCTGCGCTCGCGGATGACCTTCGAGGGCGGCTCGCTCGTCCTCTCCGACGGCAGGCTCCTCACCGGCGGTCCCGGCGAGCCGCCGCGCCTCCTCGAGGGGACGTTCCGGCTCGACCCGGCCGCCTACGCGTTCTCGTCCGACGGGGCCGGCCATCTCGACCCCAACCGCCTCCGCGAGCTGCTGCGGCGCGTCGGCGAGCCGGAGATCGGCGACGAGATCGCCAAGTTCGAGTTCCCCGACGCGCCGCCGCACGTCGTCGCCTCCTGGCGCTACGCCCCGGACGCGAACGAGCGGCTGCTCCGGCTCGAGCTCGCCTGCGGCCCCGCGCGCTACAACGGCGTCCCCGTCTCGGGCTTCTCCGGCACGATCGTCGTCGACGGCGACGGCGGCTGGCGCCGCGTCGCGGTCGACGGCCTCCGCGTCGACCGCCCCGAGGGCTCGGTCGACGGCCGCCTCGAGATCCTGCCCCGCGCGCACACGATCTCGTTCCAGGCGATGTCGACGATGGACCCGCTCCGCGTCGTCGCGATGCTCGGCGTGCTGGACGCGGACGAGGAGCTTCCGATCGCCTTCGACAACCCGTCCTTCGCCGCCGCGTCCGGCGTCCTCGACTACGGCGCCGAGGTCACCGGCTCCGGCGCGACCGACATCCGCGTCGACGCCCGTGCGCCCGGGCTCGTCGCGGGCGGCCTGCGCTTCGAGGGCGCGACCGGGACGATGGCGGTCTCGAACGGCGTCCTCGTCGCGACGAACCTCGCCGCGTCCTGCTTCGGCGGCGCCGTGGCGGGGTCCCTGCGCCTCACGCTCGACGAGGCGCGGACGCTCTCCGCCGAGGCGCGGGCGCGCGGCGTCCCGTGGGACCGCGTCCACGCCTTCGCGAGCGGCACGCCGGAGCCGGAGGACGGAGGCCATGGCACGCTCGAGGCCGACGTCTCGCTCGTGGCGCCCGCGGACGACCTCGTCTCCCGCCGGTGGGAGACGGCGTCCGGCTCCGTCTCGCTCTCGCTCCGCGAAAGCCAGGTCTTCCGCATCCCGTTCTTCACCGACCTCGTGGGCATCCTCGGGGCGGTCATTCCCGGCGTGGACCTGCTGATGGATCGCGACTCGCTCGACCTGCGCGCGAAGCTCGAGGGGGGCGTCCTCGACGTCTCGAAGCTCGACATCGAGGGCACGGCCTTCAGCATCGCCGGGCGCGGCCGCGCCTGGACGGAGGACCGCTCGCTCGACCTTACGCTCGACGTCCACCTCCTCAACCGCGGCACCTGGCTCGGCGCCGGCGTCTACTGGCTCACCACGCCCTTCTCCAAGATCTTCGCCATCCGCGCCTCCGGCACCGTCGACGACCCCGAGTGGTCCTCCGCCCGCCTCTCCTCCGGGAAGAAGTAGCCGCCGGCTTCGCGCGCCCGCGCCGCGCGATTGCGCGGTCGGAGCGCCTGTGCTAGAATCAATGCCCACGCAAACCCCACGCCGGAGAGTTGCGCAGTGGTAGCGCGTCTGGTTTGGGACCAGAAGGTCGGGGGTTCGAATCCCCCCTCTCCGACCAATCCACTTTCCCGCATTCGGAATCCACAGCCATGCCATCCCTCGAAGAAGCCCGCAAGATTCTCGCCGACGCCGGCCAGTCCCACGTCCTCGCGTTCTGGGACCGGCTCGACGCCCCCGCGCGCGAAAGCCTGCTCGCGCAGATCGGCCGCATCGACTTCGCCGCCGTCGCGAAGCTGCGCGGCGTCCTCGCGGACGCGGGGGCCAAGGCCGCCCCGGCCGCCGCCGCCCCGATGGAGCCGGCGCCCGTCGTGGAGCTCGCCGGCGGCGAGCTCGCCGCCGCGCGCGCCCGCGGCGAGGAGGAGCTGCGCGCCGGGCGCGTCGGCGCGCTCGTCGTCGCCGGCGGCCAGGGCTCGCGCCTCGGGTTCGAGGGGCCGAAGGGCTGCTACCCGGTCGGGCCGATCACGGACGCACCGCTCTTCTTCTTCCACGCCCGCAAGCTGCTCGCCCTCAAGCGCCGCTACGGCCGCCCGGTCCCGTTCTACGTGATGACGAGCGAGACGAACGACGCGGCGACGCGCGCGTTCTTCGAGGAGCACGCGTACTTCGGCCTCGCGAAGGAGGACGTGTTCTTCTTCGTGCAGGGGATGTGGCCCGCGCTCGACCCGGAGGGCAAGGTCATCCTCGACCGCCCGGACCACGTCTTTCTCTCGCCCGACGGCCACGGCGGAACGCTCGCCGCGCTCGAGCGCTCGGGCGCGCTCGCCGACATGGAGGCGCGCGGGCTCGCCTCGGTCTTCTACTTCCAGGTCGACAACCCGATGGTCGACGTCGCCGACCCGGCGTTCGTCGGCTACCACGCCGCGCAGGGCGCCGACCTCTCGGTGAAGGTCTGTGCCAAGCGCGACCCGCAGGAGGGCCTCGGCGTCGCCGTGCGCCGCGGCTCCCGGACGGAGATCGTCGAGTACACCGAGTTCACGGACGAGCAGAAGAACGAGCGCCTGCCCGACGGCGAGCTGCGCTACAAGTACGGCTCGGTCGCGATCCACGTCTTCTCGGTGCCGTTCCTGCGGCGCGAGGCCAGCGCCGGGCTGCCGGTCCACGTCGCGCACAAGAAGGTGCCGCACGTCGACGAGGCGGGCGCGGTCGTGAAGCCCTCCGCGCCGAACGCCTACAAGTTCGAGAAGTTCATCTTCGACGCGCTCGCCGACGCGAAGGTCTGCCCGTGCGTCGCGTTCGACCGCGAGGCGGAGTTCTCGCCCGTGAAGAACGCCGAGGGCAGCGACTCGCCCGCGACCTGCCGCGCCGACCTTTCGCGCAAGTGGGCGCGCTGGCTCCGCGCCGCCGGCGTCGCCGTCCCGCTCGACGAACGCGGCTATCCGCTGCACAAGATCGAGATCGACCCCGCCTTCGCGTTCGACGCGGCCTCGCTCGCCGAGCGCGACCTCTCCGCCGTCGACCCCGCCGGCGACATCCTGCTCGAAGAAAAGAACTGATCCGCGAACACCTGGCCATTCGATCGAAAGGTAGAAGACAATGAGCGAAAAAGACAAACGCACGTGGTATTCCAAATCCTCCGACGGGAAGGTCTCCGGACCGTTCGGCACCGACGAGATGCACCGGCGCGTCGTCGACGGCAAGGTGCAGGCCGAGACGGCCGTCTCGACCGACAAGGGCTCGTGGCGCCCCGCCGCGGCGGAGACGGACCTCGGGTTCGACTGCCTCGTGATGCGCACGGACGGGTCGATCGAGATCCTCGGGCCGTTCGCGCGCGAGTACCTCGACCGCCCCGCGGTGATGGCGGGCGTGCCGAAGGAGGCCGTGTTCTTCGTCCGCAGCGGCACGGTCGGCGAAGCCGCCGGGCAGCCGGGTTCGATCGGCAAGACCGGCGCGGCGCTCGTCGAGCGCGTCGTCGAGGCGCGCAAGGCGCTGCGCGACAGCGAGGCCGCCCGCTCGAAGGCCGAGGCCGCGCTCAAGGCGAAGGACCTCGAGTTCGACGCCGAGCGCCAGCGCCTCGCGGCGGAAATCTCCGGCTTCAAGGCCGCCGAGCTCAAGCTCCGCGGCGAGATCGATTCGCTCCGCGCCGAGGCCGAGAAGGCCGCCAAGGGCGAGCGCCGCGGCCTCGAGGCCGAGGCGAAGCTCGTCGACGCCGAGAAGAACGTCGCCGCGAGCGAGAGCGCTCTGCGCGCCGCGCAGGGCCGCGCCGCCGCCGCCGAGAAGGAGCTTTCCGAGACGCGCACCGCGCTCGCCGAGGCCCGCGCCGAGGCGGTCAAGGCCGCCAACGCCGGCGCCGAGCGCGACAAGGCGATCGCGGCCGCCAAGGCCGAACACGCCCGCGAGCTCTCCTCCGCGAAGGCCGCCGCCGAAAAGGCCGCCGCCGCCGCCGCCGAGGCGCACGCGCGCGAAGTCGCCTCGCTCAAGTCGCAGGCGGAGAAGGCCGCGAAGGACGCCGCCGCCGCGCGCGACAAGGAGGTCGCCGCGCTCAAGGCCGACGCCGAGAAGGCCGCGAAGGAGGCCGAGAAGAAGATCGCCGCCGCCCGCGCCGACGCGGAGCGCGCCGCGCGGGATGCCGCCGCCGCGCGCGACAAGGAGATCGCCTCGCTCAAGGCCGACGCCGAGCGCGCCGCCAAGGCCCACGAGCGCGAGCTCGCCGCCGTCCGCTCCGGCGCGGAGAAGTCCGCGAAGGACGCCGAGGAGGCGCACGCCCGCGTCGTCGCCGACCTGCGCGCCGCCGCGATCGAGGCGGCGAAGAGGTCCGACGCCGAGAACGCCTCGCGCTTCGCCGCGGTCGAGGCCGAGGCCGCCGCCGCGCACGCGGACGCCGACTGGCTCCGCGCCCGCCTCACCGACCTGCTCGCCGAGGTCTCGAGGCGCTTCGCCCCGCCTGCAGAGCCCGCCGCCCCCGCCGCGGCCGCATCCGCCGCGCCGAAGCCGGCGCCCGCTTCCTCCGCGGTCCCCGCGGCCGACTCCTCCGCGCCGCCGCCGCCCGGACCCGGCGGGCGCGACGCCTCGGACGCCCCCTTCGTCGAGGCCGAGGCGATCGACGCGCCGCCGCCCGGATTCCGCCGCTCACGCCCGCGCCCGATCGTCGACCCGACCGCCGGCGCCCGCGCCGAAGAGGCGCGCAAGCCGCTCTCCGGAATGGCCGCGCTCGAGGACCAGCTCAAGGACGAGCTGCGCCGCGCCGGCGCCGCGCAGGCCTCCGGCCGCGGGTCCGGCTCCAAGTTCCTGAACCTCTTCAAGAGGAAGTAATCCATGGCAGACGCTCCCGCCCCCTCCTCCCAGTGGTGGTTCCGCGCCGCCGGAACCGAGAAGGTCTACGGCCCCGTGTCCCCCGAGGTCCTGCTCGGCTGGGCGCGCGAGGGCCGCGTCTACCCCGAGGACAAGGTCTCGCCCGACAACTCGTCGTGGGGCGACGCGCGCGGGCTTCCGTTCCTCGCGATGGACACGGTGATCGTCCGTCCCGACGGCCGCGTCCTCGGGCCCTACCACCGCGACGCGGTCGAGGCGCTCCGCAAGGTCGGCAAGGTCCCGCCCGAGTCCGTCGTCCGCTCCGCGCGCGAGCTGCTCGAGTCCGCGGACTCCGCCGCCGCTCCCGCCGCGGGCGCCGACGCCGCCCGGGCCTACGAGGCGCGCCTCGAGCAGGTCCGCACG
>CAMNDA010000154.1 GCA_946534745.1 uncultured Verrucomicrobiota bacterium
CTCGCCGCCGCGGTCGGCATCCCGATCGCCCGCCGCCGCGAGGCGCGCCGCGCCCGCGAGAAGGCCCGCGCCGCGCGCGAGGCGCTCGAGCGCGGCCCCGGCCGCTTCCGCCGCACCGACGTCGGCCGCGCCCCCGCCCGCATCCGCCTCCCCTCCGGCGAGAAGCACCCCCGCTGGTGGCACCTCGGCTCCGACGAATAGCCCCCTCCACGACCGATGAACAAGCCCCTCCTCCGCCGTTCCGTCCGAATCCTCGCGGCCGTCCTCCTCACGGCCGTCGTCGCGCGGTTCCTGATCCTCGAAGCCGTCCTGCCGCCGGGCGACGAAGCCGTCCTCTACGACCGGCTCTGCGCGTGGCGCCCCGGCGATTCCTGGGAGGAGATGCGCCGGGGTCTCTCCCGGGGCCACATGCGTTTCTCCCGCCCGAAGCCGATCGACGGCCGGCCGGACGTCGGCGATCTGATACAGGGCTATTCCGTCGAGCCGGCCGGCACGTGGTTCCGGGAAGGCGGCTACAAGGACGCGGCCTACTGGATCGACCTACGCGCCAAGGGGAAGTTCGTTCCGGCCCCCGACCCGGAGCGTGAACCTCCGGAGAAGAACCGCAGCGTCGACCTTTGGGTCGATGTACGCGTCTTTCTCGACCGCGAGATGCGCTATTGCGGAGTCAAGGTTTCCACGATCGCCGGACGGCGCCTCGACGCAAGGACCCGCTGGACCGAATGGCGGCCGCCCGCCCCGTTCCGTCCCGCCGCGGAGCTCCTCCGCCCGCGGATCGACTTCCCCGCCCTCGAACGTCGCCTCGCCGAGGCGCTGCCCGACGAGGCCGCCGCGTCCGAGCTCCGTGCCGACGCCTTCCGCCAGGTCGATGAATACGATGCGCGCGAGCACGTTCGCGGCGGCTGGCCGAACACCCCGGGGCATCAAATCCGGAGCATCTACGGCGTCTCCTATCCGCGGCTCGACGCGGTCCTCTGCGCCCTCTCGTTCAGCACGCGCTTCTTCGACTTCGACGCCCAGATGTACGGAGGGAGGGAAACCGACGCGAACGACCATCTCCAGACCCTGCTGCTCTGGTTCGGCGACGGCGGCGCCACCAACGCCGTCCTCCACCTCTTCCGCAACCCGGACTGCACCGTCCCCGACCTCCGCCGCCTCGCCCCCGGCGTCTACCTCGAGCTTCCCGCCCCGCCGCCGCCTGGCTGGGGAGGATCCTGCAACGACGAAACATAGAGCGAAAGGAGCCCCGAAATGTCCGCAGAACCGAAGAAAAGCAAAAAGAACCGGGGCGGCGACGCCCAGCTGGAGATGACGCCGATGATCGACGTCGTGTTCCAGCTCCTGATCTTCTTCATCGTCACGCTCAACCAGCCCGACATCCTGTCGCAGTTCGATGCGCTCCGGCCGTCGGATGACAAGAGCACCGAGGTGAAGGATCCGCCCGCGGCGATCACGATCAAGGGATTTCCCTCGCGTCCGGGGCTGGGCGCCTACTTCTTCGGCAACGACCAGAACCGGCGCACGGTGACGCTCGACCAGCTCCGCGGCGTCGCCGCGCAGATGGCGAAGGTCAACCGAAACCAGAACGTCGTCGTCAACTGCACCGACACCGCGCCGCACGGCTGCCTCGTCCGCGTCCTCGACCTGCTCGCCGACTCCGGCCTCCGCTCCGTGTCCGTCTTCTCCCTGGACAACGGCTCGGAGAAGCCCTGGTAGTCCGCCACGGAGACGCTCGCGCAGGCGCTCGACATCCTCCGCGACCCCGCCCGCGAGGTGAGCTCGCACTACGTGGTGGACCGCGACGGCGGCGTCTACCGCCTCGTCGCCGAGGACAAGCGCGCGTGGCACGCCGGCGCCGGCTCGTGGCGCGGCGAGGACGACGTGAACAGCGTCTCGATCGGCGTCGAGATCGTCAACGCCGGGCCGCCCGACCCGTTCCCCGAGAGACAGATGCGCGCCGTTCTCGCGCTCTGCCGCGACCTCGCCGCGCGCCATCCCGGCGTCGAGTTCGTCGGGCATTCCGACGTCGCGCCCGACCGCAAGGTCGACCCCGGGCCGCTCTTCCCCTGGTCCCGCCTCGCCGAGGCGGGACTCCACAACCCCCACGTCTTCGTCCGGCCATGACGCGGCAGTCGGCGGCGGAAAGCATCGTGTAGTTGCCGGAGGCGAGCAGGGCCGGCCAGAGCGCGGTCGTGGCGGCGAAGCGGCGGGAAGCGGAAGAAGCGTTGTATTCGCCGGCCCCCGCTGCGCTCAGTAGATCAGGATCGTGAAGCCGAGGTCCTCGGCCGGGGCGGATTCCTGGATCAGATAGGCGCGGCCGCTGTTCGACGTGTCGTAGCCGCGGCCGAGCGTCGAGTTGCCGAACGGGGCCTCGTAGCCCTCCGCCGAGCCGTAGCGGACGGACGCGGGGATCCAGCCCTGCTCGCCCGAGGGGAACGAATCGTAGAGCGTCGTCGTGGCGTGCGTCCGCCATTCCGGATACGTCTCCGCGTCCACGCAGTAGGCCCACTGGCGGTTGTTCGCGCCGGAATAGAGCGCCTGGTCGGCGCCCTTGACGCCGGACGAATTGCTCGGCTCGCACGTCGGGACGCCGCCGCGGAAGTGGATCACGCGGGACGCGGGGCCCCACGCCAGCGCCGTGCCGCCGAGCTTCTGGAGCGTCCGCGGCAGGACGATGTTCGTCGCCGCGGTGCAGTTCTGCAGTCCCATCTCGAGAATGTTCGTGAGGACGGTGCCGCCGAGGTCGATTTCCTTGAGGTTCGAGCAATTGAAGAACGCCTGCTTGCCGATGTGCGTGATGAACTTCGGGAAGACGATGCTGTGGATGTCGCCGGCCTTCCCGGAGAATGCGTAGCCGCCGATGCCGACGAGCTTCACGCCGGTGTCGGCGTAGACGCCGCTCAGGTCGATGTCGGGGAGCCCCTTCTGCGAGTAGGCCGTGGAGCCGCTTCCGCCTTCTCCGAGCCAGAA